>JBAWFY010000209.1:0-2028 GCA_049592335.1 Occallatibacter sp. | reverse complement strand
GCGGCCTTGTTGGGATTGATGCTGGTGTGCTCTACGAGCACGTGAGGCGGATCCTTAAGCTTTCCGCGACCCAGGGGAAGCGCAACAATCTGCGCCACCGCGGCGCGGTCGAAGAACGCATTGATGTAACCGGCGCCGGCGACTTCGAAACGGGAGAAACCCTCAACTAAGCCGACGGAAGCAACGATTTCCTGCGCGATGATTTTGGGCGCTTTGCGGAGAGTGCGCGCCAGTTGCAGCGCGATGGGCGTGGCGATTTCGCCAAGATGAAGGTCGGGCGGCGTTTCCAGCGGCACGTTCGCGACGTCGAGTGAGTATTTTTCCTTGAGTACGGCGCGAAGACGGTCGGCGAGCCGCTTTTCCAGTTCCAGAACCACGCGAGAGCCTCAAAAACCTTGATTTTCCTAGCAATTCTAGCAGAGCACACTTCCGAAACAATTCTCGGCCGCTTCCGCAGAGAACGCGGACCGGAGAGCCGCGGTGAGGCTCTTCATGGAACCGGATGGTCGGCGCCGTTGCCCTGCATTTCACGTTACTTCGGGCGATTCTCTCGCCGCGACGTTCCTGCGCGAAGTTACTAATGAGTGCTAGTCGGTGCTTAGAGATCAATCAGTTGCCATTTATTAACCTGACAAACACGGAGGAAATGTTGACCGCCGCTCGACGCCCAAGCTAACTTTCGCTTGCTGTCTATCTCGATCCCTCGGAGGTATTCAACATGAAAGTCAGGCTATTGATTGCGGCCGCTTGCGCGCTGCTCGCTTCCACTGCATCTATAACCCAGGCTCAGGTTTCCGCAGGGTCTAACTGCATACCCCAGACTCTGGCCTACTACATCTCTTTGGGCGCGGGCGGGTGCATGTTCGACGCCACTCTTTACCGCAACTTCACCTACATTGCGCCGGTTTCGACCACCATCACGCCGGAGCAGATTCTCGTGATTCCATCCTCGAACGTCTCGGTGACAACACCGTATCCCGGACTTACCTTCTACGCGCCGTGGAATGCGGGAAAGGATCTGACGCTGACTTCGACGATTGGCTACAACACGGTTCCTTTCCCGCCCAACGCGAGCGCGGAGGTTCTGGCGGAAAATCTAACACTTGATCTGGGAACGGCGTCGATCGGCGGAGTTATTGGCAGCGTCGAAGTGACCGAGACGGTGACGCCGGCCGATTTGACGTTGTCGGAACAGCTGCAAGTATTCGATATCTGCGAGGAAGTCTGCAGGGAGCAGACGACCGACACGGTCTCCCTGGCGGGGCTCCAATCGTTGACATTTTCGCTGAACGTGGCGCTGGACGGCGGAACCGGCGGCGCATCGCTGAACTCCTTTACGACGAATGAGAGCTACGGGCCGCTGCCGTAGTGCTTTCTGGGGCAGGAATCCCATCTTTTCGGCTGGCGGTATGTGGCCGGGAGATGGGATTTCTTGCGTGTAGAGAATTCTGAAATTCGACGCGACCGGTATGCTGCGCCAAGCGTCCGAATCGCATCTCCTCATCGCGCAATACCTTAGAATGAATTAGATCGCAGGTCACACCGCGGTGTGCGCGAACGGAATGCGCTATCGATGACTGAATCAGGCTCGCAACAAGACTCGAGACAAGATTCGCAAAGGGGCCCAGACAAGGGCCGCTATTACATCACCACGCCGATTTACTACGTGAACGCGCGGCCGCATCTGGGGCACGCGTACTCGACGATCGTGTGCGATGCCATTGCACGGCGCAAGCGTGCGCTGGGCATCGAGACGTGGTTTTTGACAGGCACCGACGAGCACGGGCAAAAGATCGAGCGCTCGGCGCAACTGGCCGGATGCTCGCCGCAGGAGTTCGCGGACAAAATTGCCGGCGAGTTTCGCGGCTTGTGGGACCGGCTGGGGCTCACCTACGACGATTTCATCCGCACCACGGAGCCGCGGCACATCTGCGGCGTGCAGAAACTGTTTGCGACGCTGCGCGACCGCGGCTACGTCTACAAGGGCTCGTACACGGGCCAGTACTGCGTTTCGGATGAGGCGTATGT
>JBAWFY010000208.1:0-1653 GCA_049592335.1 Occallatibacter sp. | reverse complement strand
GGTTACGGTGTCGGACGTACGCTCGGCCGAAGCGCTGGCCAAAGAGATTCCAGCCCTGGTGGAAGCAGGCATCATGGTGGAAGCCGGCGGCCATGGCCTGTTGACCTTTCGCCGGCAGGATCTGATTGTGGTGAGTCCCGGCGTGCCGCTCGACACACCCGAGTTGGCGCAGGCGCGGAACTTCGGACGGCCCGTGATCGGCGAGCTGGAACTGGCCGCGCGCTTTTTGAAGGGGAAAATCCTGGCCATCACCGGGTCGAACGGCAAGACGACGACCACTGCGTTGAGTGGGGAAATTCTGAAAGCATCGGGGCAGCCGACGCTTGTGGCCGGCAACATCGGCGTGCCGGTGGTGGGGCTGATTGAAGAAAGCACTCCTGAGACGTGGTCTGTGCTCGAGGTTTCGAGCTTTCAGCTCGAGAGCACGGAGGAGTTCCATCCGAAGATTGCGGTGATGTTGAACGTTACGCCCGATCATCTGGACCGGCACGGCACGTTTGAGAACTATGCGCTGGCGAAGGAGCGCATCTTTGCCGCGCAGGATGCGAGCGATTTTGCGGTGTTGAACGCCGATAACACGCGCACAGCCGAGGCTGCGACGCGGTCACACGCTCCAGTTTATTGGTTCTCATCCAGTCACGCCGTCACTCAGGGAGCATGGATCGAGAACGGCAATGTGGTTTATCGTTCCTCGCCGGACGCAGCGATGGAGACGATTGTTCCGCTGGCGAAGATTCCGCTGAAGGGCGGGCACAACGTGGAGAACGTGCTTGCGGCCGCGTGCGCGGCACGGCTGGCGGGTGTTGCGCCGGATGCGATTGCGCGCGCCATCGAGAACTTCAAGGCCGTGGAGCATCGCCTGGAGTTTGTTGCGACGATCGGCGGCGTTGAGTACTACAACGACTCGAAGGCCACCAACGTGGATGCGACCGAGAAGGCGATTGCGGCGTTTGCCGGCGGCATTCACCTGATTGTGGGCGGCAAGGATAAGGGCGCGCCGTACGCTCCGTTGGCGCCGCTGGCGCGTGAGAGGGTGCGCGCGATTTATACCATCGGCGCGGCTGCGGCCAAGATTGAGTCTCAGTTGCGCGGTGTGGTTCCTATGCATTCGTGCGAGACGCTGGCCCGTGCGGTGAATGCCGCGGCTGCCGCGGCAAAGCCGGGCGAAGTGGTAGTGTTGGCGCCGGCATGCTCCAGCTTCGACCAATTTGAGAATTACGAACAACGCGGCCGCGTCTTCAAGCAGCTGGTGCTTGATCTGTGCAAAATTGACGTGCGCGACGCGAAGGCGCGGCGGGCGTAGGCTTATGGCGAAGCTGGTCGGCGTGGACAAGTGGCTGTTCTTTACCACGATGGTGCTGGTAGTTACCGGCCTGGTGATGGTCTTTTCGGCGTCTGCTTGGGTGGACCAGCAGAAATATGACTCGGCTTTCAAGTTCGTTCTCCCGCAGGCAGTGTGGGCTGCGGCCGGGGTGACGGCGCTGCTCGTGCTGATGCACATCGACATCAGCTATTACAACACTCCGCGATTTATCTACCCTGCGCTCAGCGTTACGACCGTGCTGCTGGCATTGGTCTACGTGATGCCTGGCTCGCACCACACCCACCGCTGGATTCGCTTCGGCAGCTTTTTCACTTTCCAGCCGTCTGAGG
>JBAWFY010000207.1:0-2744 GCA_049592335.1 Occallatibacter sp. | reverse complement strand
GAAGGATTGTGAGGCGCTTGTGGCGATTCAAAGTAATCATTTGATTCCTCTGGCGGCGTTTCTTGGCGTGCTGCTTTCTGCTGCGGCGCAAACCGCTGCTCCAACTCCGACCATCGACCCGGCGCTGCTGGCGAAGGCGAATGCCGGCGATGCTGCGGCCGAGGTGGCTGCGGGCGAACAGTATGCGCAGGCGGCTGCCACTGAGCACGACAAGGCGCGCATCGCCGACGATTCCCAGCAGGAGCTCAAGTGGTACCGGAAGGCTGCTGACCAGAAAGACATCGCCGGAGAGATGCATCTGGCCGCGCTCTATCGCGATGGCGCGGGCAAGACGGTCCCGCGCGATATGGAGCAGGCCGCGGCGTGGTACCGCAAGGCCGCCGATCAGGGGGACACGAAGGCGCAAGGAACGCTTGGCGTGCTCTATTCGATGGGCCAGGGAGTACCCCGCAACGATGTGGAGGCTTATTTCTGGCTGGACCTAGCCGCGAGCGTCGCAGGCCCCGACCAGCAAAAGTACGTGATGAATCGCCAGATGGTCGGCCAGAACATCACGACCGACGATGTGTCTGCTGTGGAGGATCGCGTAGCCGCATGGAAGGCAGCGCATCCGCGGGCCGGCAGCAACCGCTGAATCTGTCCGAATGCGTGGGGCACCCGAATTTGTTCATTAGAACCGGATCAAGAGCTTTCTGAAGCGCAGCCCCGATTCAACACGTGCGCTTGCGGGAAAGTTGCGCCCCGACGGCGAATTGCTCGCGGAGATCCTTTCGCGGTGCGGGGAGCCGCGACTTCGTGCGGGAAAAGCGAAGTCCGCACAACTTGTTTTTGCAAGGCGGGTCAGGTAGGAACGTGGGCCGGAAGTCAAAAAGAATTCCAAGCCCGTGGAGGAACCACATGAAGCGGAACATGTTTATGCTTGCCGTGGCCGCCCTGATTGCCTCGGGCCCGGCATTTGCTCAAGAGAGCCAACCCGCGCAGACCGCGCAACCAGCCGCGCAGACGCAGCTCAATCAGCCCGCGCCAACGATCAATCAGCGCCGCGACAATCAGCAGGACCGCATTGCCAACGGCATCGACTCCGGGCAACTCACTGCCGGCGAAACCAAGAATCTGGAGTCGCGCGAGGACAACGTGAATCGGGAAATCCGCGACGACCGCGCAGCCGATAACGGCCACCTGACGCAGCGGGAGCGGCAGCAGGTCAATCGCCAGCAGAATCATCTGAGCAATTCGATCTACCAGGACAAGCACAACGCCAACGTGGCGCACTACGGCAATAACGAAGTGGGCCAGCGCCGCGAGAACCAGCAGGATCGCATCGCCAACGGAGTTCGCAACGGCACCATGAACGCCGGACAGGCCGCGCGCGTCGAAAACCGCGAGCAGGGCATCAACCAGCAGATCCATGCCGATCGCCAGGCGAATGGCGGAAAACTGACCGGACAGCAAAAGTCGCAGATTAACCGCGAACAAAATGGCGCGAGCCGCCAGATCTATCGCGACAAGCACAACGGCAAATGACGAACCAACTTCTGCTCCTGGATTCTTTCCGCGGGATGCGGCCCGGTATGCTGATGACATGACCGGAGCGCGCATTCCGCGGATTCTTTTTATGGCTGGCGTATGGTTGACGGCGATTCTTGCCGGTTCGGTCGCGGCGCGCGGACAAGCGCCCGCCGTCACGCTCACGCCAGCCGTGGTCGAGGCAGGTTCGCCGGAGCTGATTCGCGTGACCGCGCCGGCGAACGCAACGGTAGAGGGCAATTGGCTGGGACGGAAGATCGATTTTTTTCGCGGCCGCGATGGCAAGGCATGGTATGCACTCGCGGGTGTGGATGTGGAAAACGCCGCGGGCACTTCTACCCTTCAGATCAAAGTCCAGCTTTCAAAGGGCGGCACGCCCAGGCAGAATCCCATAGACCTGAGCCAGAACGTTGAGATTCACGAGGCGCACTATCGCACCGGCGCGCTTACCGTCGCGCCCGAGTTTGTCAGCCCGGGGCCGGAGGAGATGAAGCGGATCGAGGCCGAGATCGCGCTCAAGAAGCAGGTTTTTGCGACGAGCGCAGATGAGCCGCTGTGGTCGGGCGATTTTCGTGCTCCCGTGGATGCGCCGCCGACGGACAGCTTCGGCACGCGGCGCACCTTCAATGGCAAGCTCGCCAGCATCCACAAGGGGATGGATTTTCGCGCGGCCGAGGGAACCGAAGTGCGCGCGGGCAACAGCGGAGTCGTGGTGCTCGCGCGGCCGCTTTATTACGAAGGCAACTGCGTGGTCATCGATCACGGCTTGGGGCTCTACACAATCTACATGCACCTGAGCCGCATCGATGTGCGCGAAGGCCAGCATGTAAGCACGGGCCAGCCCCTCGGATTGAGCGGCGCGACAGGCCGCGTCACCGGGCCGCACCTGCACTGGGCCGTGCGCTGGCAGGGCACATATCTCGATCCGGCGAAACTGTTGCAGATGGATTTGAGCGCAGTGCGCTAGCGCGAAAGCGCTTCTTCTTCGACTACGCTCGGGAACGCGGCGCCATCTCCCGCCGCCTTTTCTTCCCGCAGCGCTTTGAAGGCGCGATAAACAAACGAGCCCATATACCAGCCGTCGATAAATTTGTACGGCGTTTCGCCAGTGGTGTAGTGGCCACAGGGCAGCACGCGGATCTCGTGGCGCACGCCGGAGCGGCGAAAAGCGGCGACCACCTGAAGCGAGTATTCGCGCGGGAAAGTGAGATCGTAGT
>JBAWFY010000206.1:0-9206 GCA_049592335.1 Occallatibacter sp. | reverse complement strand
GTCGACGGCCTCTGCCGGGCCTTCGAACAGATGCTGGCGGGGCAGGGAATCAAAGCCACCGTCAAAGCCGATCTCACCAGCGGCCTCGGCCCCGGCAAGATCACGGCCATGAACTTTGCGATCGCTTCGCCGCCGGTGCGCATTGGCACGATCCAGGTCTCCGGTGTTTCACCTGCCATGCAGGCCAAGGTCAATGTTCTTGTCAGCGGCCAGACAGGCAACGAATTTGATACGGAGAACTCCGCCATCGGTCTCAAGCGCGCCTTCGAGGATCTTTACCAGGATCAGGGTTACGCTGCTGTCCAGGTCCAAGTCACGGAGATCGAACCACCCATCGTGAGCGGGCAATCTCTGGATGGCGCGATCGAGATTCCGTATTCCATCGCGATCAAGGAAGGCGGTATCTACAAGGTCGGCGCGATCAGTTATCCGCCTGACGCGCTCGTGTCGAAGTCTGAGGTGCAGAGGATTCTGGCAAAGTACCCGGCCGGTTCGGGAAGGCCACTCGATCTTTTTCGTCTCGCGGTACGCGATGCATACCATGCGCGCGGCTATCTCGACTGCTCTGTCGAGACGCACCCCTCGTTCAACGAGGCCACGCACATCGTGAACTACAGCATCGATGCCGTTCCCGGCCCGCTTTATCAGATGGGCACGGTCGAGTTCGACGGCGCTCCCGCAGCCATGGCCGACCGGCTCAAGCACCTGTGGAAGCTCGTGCCCGGCACAATATTCGACGAAAGCTACACTGCAGGCTTTGCGGCGTTCGCGCAAAAGAAAGACAAGGTGCTGACAAAGTGGATGCAGACCGTCCTCACCACGGACGATGTGAATCCCGATGGGGATACCCATCAGGTGAATGTCGTCTTCCACTTCGCCAAGGCCGCGCAGAGCGGACGCTAAGGCTAGTCGGCTGACGAGCGCTTTCTATTTCGATCGAGTCTTTGGGGACCGGCGAGGGGCGATGCTGTAAGCATCGCCCTTCCGCAGATGGCGGCCGCAGGCCGCGCCCGCCCGTAGCGGCAAGCTATTCCCATTCGATCGTGCCAGGGGGCTTCGAAGTGATGTCGTAAACCACGCGATTGATGCCACGCACTTCGTTGACGATGCGGTTCGAAATGCGCTTGAGCAATTCGTAAGGCAGGGGCGTCCAATCGGCCGTCATGCCATCTTCAGAGTGCACGGCGCGGATGGCGCAGGTATACGCATAGGTGCGCTGGTCGCCCATCACGCCCACGCTCATCACAGGCAGCAGCACCGCAAAGCTCTGCCAGATTTTAGTGTAGAGACCGGCGGCTTTGATCTCCGCGACCACGATCTCGTCGGCCTCTTGCAGGAGGGCCACGCGCTCTGGCGTGATCTCGCCGAGGATGCGCACGGCGAGGCCGGGACCGGGAAACGGCTGGCGGCTTAGAAGCTCTTCCGGCATTCCCATGTCGCGGCCGATGCGGCGCACCTCGTCTTTGAAGAGATCGCGCAGCGGCTCGATCAATTTGAGCTTCATGCGTTCGGGCAAGCCGCCCACGTTGTGGTGGCTCTTGATGGTCTGGCTGGGCCCTTTGACGCTCGATGACTCGATCACGTCGGGATAAAGCGTGCCCTGTACCAGCCAGTCGACACCACCTGTTCGCTGCGCGATGCGATTGGCTTCTTCTTCGAATACGGCGATAAACTCCGCGCCGATGCGTTTTCTCTTGATCTCCGGATCGGTGACGCCGGCCAACTGTTCGAGAAACCGCGCGCTGGCATTCACCGCATCGATATTCAAGCCGAGCTTATCGCGGAGATTATCCTGCACGGACTGGAATTCGTTCTTGCGCAGAACACCGTTGTTGACGAAGATGCAGGTCAGTTGATCGCCGATTGCCTTGTGCACGAGCATCGCGGCTACCGACGAATCGACGCCGCCCGAAAGGCCGCAGATGACGTGGCCGTCACCGACTTTCTCGCGGATCGAGGCCACCGTGGACTCGATAAAGTGCGCAGGCGTCCAGTCGCCGCGCGCGCCGCAGATGCGTAGGAAGTTCGCGATCACTTGCGAACCCAACGGCGTGTGATGTACTTCGGGATGGAACTGCACCGCCCAGATTTTCTTCTCGTCGTTGGCAATGCCTGCCAGTGCGTTCGCGGTCACAGCCACGCGGCGGAAACCGTCAGGCAACTCCTCGGCCTCGTCGCCGTGGCTCATCCACACCTGGATCGAGCTAGGCAGACCTGCAAACAATTGCATTGAGCGGTCCTCTAACGTCACTTCGGCATGGCCATACTCGCGCTTGGGGGCAGAACGCACCTTGCCGCCCATGTGATGCACGATGAAGTGCAACCCATAGCAGACGCCGAGCGTGGGCACGCCCAGTGCAAGGATCTTAGGATCGGCGGCGGGGGCATCGGCGTCGTACACCGACGAGGGACCGCCCGAGAGAATTACTCCGATGGGTTTGTAGGCCTGAATCTCGCTGAGCGGCGCCGTGCATGGCACGACGATGGAGAAGACATTCTGTTCGCGGATGCGGCGCGCGATGAGCTGCGTATACTGCGAGCCGAAATCGAGGATGACGACTGTCTGGGTGTCCACTCTCTAGTGTGGCAGGGGCGGGGCAAGCATGTAAAGAAAGGAAAACTGGACCGAAATCCGGAGTTATTCGTAGTGATACCGGGCCTGTTCGCCGTGACGGCAGATTGCTTCCCCGGATATATTGGACGCCATGCTGGCCACTGCCAGAACGCAGCCTTTCGTAACCCTCAGCACCCTCGGCGTTGCTGCGCGGCCCACGATCCTCTTTGTGGTTGCGTATGCGCTGAACACAACGCCGCACGAGGCCTTCCACGCCCTCACTGCCTATTGGCTTGGTTTCAACTCCACGATCTTTCAAATGTGGGTGAATCCGGAGCCGGCATCGGCCACGCCGGTCGCGCTGGCAACCATCGCGGCTGCAGGGCCATTTTTCAGCCTGACCTTCGGCGTGATCTGCCTGCTGATCTACTCGCGCCTACGTCTGCGGCCGTCCGGGCTTTTGCTTTTCATGCTGGCTTTCGTCGGGATCGTCTGTTTTCTGGGCCCCGTGGCCGGCGCGGAATTCGGAGGCGATTTCGAGACCGCGCTTACGTTGGTTCGCGCCCCCGGATGGATCGCCGCTGCTGTCTCGGTGATTGGATGGCTCCTTCTCCTCGCGTTCACTTTTCAGATGGGTCGCGAACTGGCCGGCTGGGCGCCTCGGCACTTCGGGCGCGCCGCATCGGTGCTTTCAACAGCCGTCCTTCCCCCGACCGCTGGAACTCTGCTCATCCTGGTTCTTTACTGGCCTTTGCCGCGATTCCTCATTGGCTCCATCATCGCCGGCAGCTTTTTTTGGATCCCCACGATGATCGGAGCCGCAGTGGGATGCAATCGGCTACGGCCGGAACGAGCCCTTCCTGTATTCACCGGGGCCGATGCCATCGCGGCGATCTTCGCCATCGTCATGATCCGTGTTTTCGCCACCGGAGTTCGCTTGGCGCACTGATTTCGGCGCAACAATGCTCGCCATCCGTGCTGCCCATTGCTACCCTCGGAACGTCTATACTGCGATTGCACACGCAAGCGGGTTCGCTTCTGGCGGACAATGAGGCGGGGATCGGCCTGGGTGAAGCTCCGGCGATGGGGACCCTTTTTCCGGTCTCTTGTGGAAACTAGGCACAACCTGCCCTCGCCTTTTACAATGCAGCAGGGACTCCATCCCAACCCAGCACTGCTCGGGAAAGACCAAACTTGGCGGCGAACGCCTGACAAGGATGAAGGAATAGCATGAGGTTCACGAAATTCGGCAAGGCGCTTGCGATCGGCGCCCTCTCTCTGGGCGTCCTCTATGGCGTAACGTCTTGCGATGAAAGTTACACCGTTGGCTTTTTGTATGTCACGGGAACCGTCACCGCCTCGTCTGGTAATAACGGCATCATCTCCGGCTTCAAGATCGATCACAACACCGGCCATCTGACGACGATCAACGGAACGCCGGTGGCTACGGGAGGCTCCAACCCGGTTCGCGCCGTCCTCACGCTGAGCAGCCGGTTTGTCTATGTTCTCAACCGCGGCACCAACTCTGCGGGCAACGGCAACTGCACCCCGGCGGACCCCTGCCTGAACGCGAACATCACCCAGTTTGCCGTGGGCGGAAACGGCGTGCTGACCTACCAGGAAACCTTCTATACACAGGGAATCAACCCCTTCCGGCTCCTTGCGGATGGTTCGGGCAGTTATCTGTTGGCTCTCGACCAGCAAGCGCCGGACATGACGAATTGCGCGCGCGCGTTGGGAACGCTCGGAACCGGCAGTCCGGTGACCAGTTGCGGTGATGTCACGGTCTTCCAGATCAATCAGACTACGGGCCGCTTGTCGCTGATTCGAAATATCCAGGTGACCGATGCCAGCAACAATCCCCTCACCTACTTTCCGGTTCCAGCCAATCCCGTGGACTTTGCGATAAGCGGAGGCTACCTCCTCACTTTGACCGGCGGACCCACTCCCAGCTCTTACCCCTACACGGGCGGTACCGAGGTGTGGCCTTACACCTACGTCTCAACCAGCGGACAATTGCAGTTGAGCCTCAACGGCATCCAGCAATTGAGCATCGGCCAGGGCACGGCCATTGTGAACACCAACGGCGTAATCTACATTCTGGATAACGAGCCCGTCACCATTGGCTCCGGCTCGTCCTTCAACGCCGGCGTCTATCCGGGCCAGGTTCTGCCGTTCTCCCTCACTTCAGGCGGGGCCTTGCAGGCTGAGCCGGGCGGCGTGATTCCCGACGACGCCACACTCGCCAATCCGATTCAAGTCCTTCTCGAGTCCAAGACCAAATACCTGTACGTGGCAAACCAGGGGAATAACACAACCGGCAATAACCCCGAGAGCGGGATCGCCGGTTACTTTATTACCACCGCGCCATCGTTCCAGCTCAGTTTCATTCCCGAAGAGCCATTCGGTTCCGGTTCCGGCCCGCAGTGCATCGTCGAAGATCCATCGGACCAGTTTGTCTACGAAGCGAACATGTACAGCAGCAACGTCACCGGGCGCGCGGTCGATCCCAATTCCGGAAACCTGAACGATCTGCGCACCAACGCATCTTATTCGCTCGACGGCCCGGCAACCTGGTGCTTTATCGACGGGCGTACCGACTAAGGCGCCGCGCGTGCGCATGCGGGATGCAATTGGCCGGCGCACGCTTCTTGAAAAAGACTTCGGGGAACTCCCGAGTCTCAAACAAATCTTCGAATCCGGCGCGGAATTACGCTGTTCGCGCCAGCCTTCGATTGAGAGAAAAATATTTACGGGCCCCACGGGGTCCGCTGACGAAAGATGGGCATGACGTTATCGAGATCGAGCCAGCTCTGGCTGGTTGCCGCGGCCAGCCTTGCGGCGGCTACGCTGATCACCGCTTGTCAGCAGTTCACCCAGACGCTCACGGTGGATTTTGTCTACGTGGCCAGCACCAAAGCCGCCGGCGCCAACCAATACGGCGAGATCGACGTCTTCGAGATCAACTCGGAGTCGGGCGCCATGCGCCAGATTCCCACCTCGCCTTTTTTTTCCGGGGGGCGCGACCCCGTGGCTGAAGCGGTCTCGACCGACTACCAGAATCTCTTCGTGGTGAATCAGGACGACAACAATATTGTCCAGTTCGCCATCGGCACCGATGGCAAGCTTTACCCCAACAACACGGTCAATACGCCGGGGATTTTTCCGCTGGCTATCGCTACCGATAAAAACAACGTTTACGTGGTCGATACCTATCAGCCGCTTCCGTTGTGCTCCCCTGCCGAGCCCTGCACGGGCTCTATCTCCGTATTCCCGCTGGTGGCGCCATCAGCCAGCCCGACTCCCTGCGCCACCTCGGTGTGTCTCGGAACGCCGGCGAACAACCCCGCGGTGAGCGCTCAGTACTGGCCATTGACGTTGCCCAGCGCTCCAAACGACGTGATCGTGCCCACGGCGGTCAATGTTCTGGCTTCCGGCGCATATGTGTACGTCACGGCGTACGATTCATCGGTAAGCCCGAACAGGGGCTATGTCTTCGGCTTCTCGATTGCACCTACGCCCAACGCAACGGTTGCCTCCGGCGGAGTCTGTCCAGCCAGCGGCCAGATCCCGGTTAATCTCTTCCCACAGGGGACTCTATGCCCGCTCAATGGCGGTGTGCCACATGATATGGGGGTTGGCGGTGCGGGACTTGGCATTCGTCCCTCGGGGATTGCGAGCGACCCGACCAGCACCTACGTTTACGTGACCGATTCTACTAACGGCATCGTCGTCAGCTACTCGGTCGCATCGGGTGTTCTGACCAAAATAGGCGACACTCCGACCGGCAACCAACCCTCGTCGGTGGTGGTGGATCCAGCGTCAGCGTATCCATTTGTCTTCGTGGCCAATGCGGAAGACTCGACCGTCTCGGAGTATTCGATGTCGGGCGGCGTACTCACATCGATTGGCACGTCTGCCACGGGGTTGCAGCCGGTTGCCATCGGCGTCGATCCCTCAACCAACCATTTTCTGTTCACGGTCAACTTTCTCGGCAACACCATCTCCGATTTCGAGCTGAGCGGGACGCAGGGAACACTGCTCGATGCGCAGAATTCCCCGTATGGGACGAATGCCGAGCCGGTGGCGGTGGTGGCCATTCCTCACAACGGAACCGGAGGCGGCGTTCAATAGCATTGACAACAAGCAATAGCCCGGCTCCTGCCACCGAGCCGGTTGAAGCGAATCCGGCCAGTTGACCTTCCGAGTCGATCCGCATGGATGAGGCCGGTTCTGGCAGTAACCCGAAGATGGCTTTTACAATAGCCAAAGGCAATCTAAACGAGATTTTTCGAGGGCTTGAAACTGGAGCCCATGACGAAGGAAGCGCATGAAGTTGAGTAAATTGAGCCAGCTCGCCCTGGTTTCCGCGGCCGGACTCCTTGTGGCTGCATTTCTGACGAGCTGCACCCTGGTTACCGTCGACTACATTTATGTGGCCGCCTCCGCAGGTCAATCGGCCGGCAGCGCGGGCCAGATTTACGGCTACGCCGTTGACGCCCAGTCGGGGGCCATCCGCTCGGCCCTATCGGCGATCTCTTCGGGCGGCACCGGCCCGGTATCGATGGCAGCCACTTCGGACTACAACCACCTTTATGTCGCCAACCAGGGCAACAATACCGTCACCCATTTCACAATCGCCGACAGCGGCGCCCTGACCGTGAAGGATTCGGTAACTTTGCCCACGGTGCCCGTCGCCGTGGCCGTGAATACCGCTAACACCTATCTGTATGTCGTCTCCGGCACAACTTCCGCGACGCTTACGGAGTATCCACTGAACAACGGCGTCATTGGCTCGCCGGTGCAGACGGTGGATCTGAGCCTCAACTGCGCCGGAAGCAGTACCGCCAACTATGCGAGCGATACCATCGTTCCCTCCGCGGTTACAGTGCTCGCCAGTAACAAGGCGGTCTATGTGGCCGCGTACGATCAGTCGGCTTACAATCCCGGCGGCAGCACCACCAGCAGCGCCAATCCCGGCTGGGTCTTTGGCCTTACCGTGGGCTCGGGCGGAGCGCTCAGTTCAGTCGCGAACACATGCGTCAAGACCCCTGCGAGCGGTTCGACCGCTGCCACCTACCAGCCCTATGACGTGTACGAAGCGGGCGTAAAGCCCTCGGCGCTGGCTGCCGATCCTACCAGCCGCTTTGTCTACGTCACCGATTATGCTAATGACAGTCTGATCGGTTACACGGTGCTCTCGTCGGGTGCTTTGAACTTTATGGTTAGCGGTCCATTCAAGACCGGCGACGAACCTACTGCCATCGTGATCGATCCGCGCGGCCTTTACATTTACGTGACGAACTCGCTGGACGACACGGTATCCGCGTACACGATCACCCTCTCTACCGGAGCTCCTTCCGTCGTCGTGAACCTCAGTTCGTCCACCAATACAACCCAAACCGACCCCGTGGCGCTCGTAGTCGATCCCTCGCTGGGCCGCTTCCTTTACACCGCCAACCACCTGGACAACTCGATCTCCGGCTTCCGGCTCGATGCCAACACAGGGGCTTTGAGTAGCACGCAGGATTCGCCCTACCCCATTAGCGGTGCAGCCCCGACGGCGCTGATCGCGGTCCCGCATGGCAATCACGCTACGCAATCGGTGGCACCGTAATGAAACGTGGATCCTGAGCACATGAAGAAGTGAAAGAGCGAAAAGCCCAGCCTTCCCGGCTGGGCTTTTTCGTGCCTGCGCGGCGAAGTCAAAAACGGCCGGCCATTCCGAGGCCCCCATGGCGCTGGCAGATACCGCGGCCGGCGCTCTCAAGACTCCAGCGGACCGCAAGCCGAAAGAAAGTGCGTTCCGGCTTTCCTGCTTGAGCTACTCCGAAGCCTCGTAATAGCCCTCGCGCGTGTATACGGTCAGATCGTTCTTGTTGGCCTTCAGAACGATCTTGTGGAATGCGCCTTCGTTGTCCACTTTGTCCGGCGTGTAGGTGAGCAAATACTGCTGGTGAAGCAGCGTGGCGATCTGGCCATAGATTCCGTCGAGATTATCCTTCTTTTTGGCTTCGAAGTATTGTCCGCCGGTGCGCGAGGCGATCTCCTGCATGATCTTCCTGCCATCGACTCCGGCTTCGCTTCGCGGTGTGCCTCCGCCGTGATTCCCGCCGCCGCTGCCGGGCCAGCCCCGTCCGCCGCCTCCGGGATAGCTGCCTCCGCCGTGATGCCCGCCGCCGGGAGAACCCATCGGCCGCTCTTCTTCGGCTTTCAGAAAAATGGTGAAGATCTGCACGTTAGCGCGGTCGGCTGCGTCGATGGCGTCGTTCAGCGTCTCCTTGCTGCCGTGGTCCGCGCCGTCGGAAAAGATGATCAGAGCCTTGCCTCCATGTTTCGGCGCCATCAGTTCGTCGGAGGCTAGATAGATCGCGTCATAAAGCTGCGTCCCGGAGTTCTGGTGCGCGCCGTGTTGATCGTTACCGCTATCGTCGCCGCTCGATTCCGGGCCCTCGGTGTCGTGCTCCCGCGAGGTCGCCGTCATCTCGTCGATCTCGTGGTGCAGCTTATCGCGTGAGCCGGTGAAGTCTTCGAGCAGCTCCACCTCGCGATCGAAGTGAATCAGAAATGCCTCGTTGCGCTCGATGCCGGCCGCTGCCTGAGGCGATGAGGAAGGGTCGCCGGCTGCAGTGTGCGTGGCGCTGGCCGGAAG
>JBAWFY010000205.1:0-2525 GCA_049592335.1 Occallatibacter sp. | reverse complement strand
GTATCCACCACCGCCACCACGGGGATGCCCAGCTTGCGCGCTTCCTTCACCGCAATGGCTTCGTTGTTCGAGTCCACAATGAACAGCGCGTCGGGCAGCCGCTTCATGCTCTTGATGCCGGCCAGGTTCGCCTGCAAATGCTTGCGCTCCCGCTCCAGCTTGATCACTTCTTTCTTGGTCAGCAGGTCGTAGCGGCCGTCCGTGGCCATCTCGTCCAGTTCCTGCAGGCGCTTCACACTCTTCTGCACCGTCACCCAGTTGGTCAGCAGGCCGCCCAGCCAGCGCTGGTTAATGTATGGCATACCCGCGCGCGTGGCTTCTTCGCTAATGGCATCCTGCGCCTGGCGCTTGGTGCCGACGAACAAAATCGTCTTGCCGCTGCCGCACAGCTCAACCACAAATTTCGACGCGTCCTTGAACAGCTTCAGCGTCTTTTGCAGGTCGATGATGTAAATCCCGTTGCGCTCGCCAAAGATGTATTCCTTCATCTTGGGATTCCAGCGCTTGGTCTGATGCCCGAAGTGAACACCCGCTTCGAGCAGCTCCTTCATGGTGATGGTGGCCAATGGTCCTCCTTCGTGGACTGCATCCGGGTTTCACTTCTGTGGCCCGGATTTATTCCCCTTGCGGGGAGATTTGGTGAAACCAGGGAGTAGGCGGTAGCCAATAGGGATTAGAAAACAGGCCGACTTCAGCGCCTTTCCTATTCCCTATTGGCTACTCCCTATTCCCTCCGAAGCGCTTTAGCGCTTCGAGAATTGGAACCGCTTGCGTGCGCCCTTCTGCCCGTACTTCTTGCGTTCTTTCACGCGTGCGTCGCGGGTCAGCAATCCTTCGCCCTTGAGCGTCTTCCGCAACTCAGCGTTGAACTCGAGCAGTGCGCGGGCTATGCCCATCTTCACCGCGTCAGCCTGGGCCGCAACCCCGCCGCCGCTCACCGTGGTCACCACGTCAAAGTTCGAAGCCAACTCGGCAACAACCAGCGTCCGCTTGGCGGAGGCGCGCTGCTGCTCGGTCACAAAGTGTTCTTCGAACTTCTTGCCGTTGACCTTCCACTCGCCCGTGCCGGGACGCAGAAAAACGCGCGCAATCGCGCTCTTGCGCCGCCCCGTCCCGTAATACTGCACCAGATCTGCCATTCTTTGTAAGCTCCTAGCTTCTAGCCTCTAGCTTTTAGCTCCGTCCGCGCCGGGGATCGCTCTTCGCAATTCCCCTGAACGTTCGCTCCCGTAAAAACCAAGCTAGGAGCTAGAAGCTAGCAGCTGATAGCTGCCTTATTTCATTTCCACCGGCAACTGCGCCGCGTGGGGGTGCTTGTCGCCGCGGTACACCTTCAACTTCGAGCCCATCGCCCGGCCCATCTTGGTCTTGGGCAGCATGCCCTTCACGGCTTCCTCGATTACCTTCTCCGGGCGCCGATTGATCAGCCGCGTGAACGACTCCTCGCGCAGACCGCCAGGGAAACCCGTATAGCGCCGGTAAAGCTTCTTCTGGTCCTTCAGCCCCGTCAACCGGACCTTCTCCGCGTTGATCACGATCACATGGTCGCCCATGTCGATGTACGGCACATACTGGGGATTCAGTTTGCCGCTCAACACACTGGCGGCTTTGGTGGCCAACCGGCCCAAAGTCTCGCCCGCCGCGTCCATCACATACCACTTGCGGCTGATATCCTTGCCGCTCGGAATAAAGGTCGACATGTCTCTTCAGTCCTTAAAAACGAAAAAAGCTCGCGCAAAGCGCGTTCGCCCACACCAAAAAGCGCGGGCCTTCAAAATTCTGCCCACTGCCAAACAATTCTGTTCGGGTGAGAAGCTGCGGGAGTCTGCCCTCGAAGACCGTCCCCGGAGTCTAATCTCCGGCTTCCGTCCTCAATCGGACCCTTGGCTCTGCCAGCCCCTTCAGGACTTGGCCGCCTACCGCCTGTTCCGCCAGAACCCGTTCAAGGCCTCTCGCAGACCGGTCCGGGTGAGTATACGCAGACCCCAGGCGCAACACCGCGCAAGGTCTCTAGAATAGCCGAAAATCCAGCCCTGAGTCAACGAAAGAGGAGGCCTGTGGATTGCGGGGAAAAGGAATGGTGCGCCCGGAGAGATTCGAACTCCCGACCTAATGCTCCGGAGGCATTCGCTCTATCCAGCTGAGCTACGGGCGCCTAGTGTCAGGATACCGCATTTCAAGTCGAACCGCGCCGAAGGTGGCCACGGCTTCGGTTTGCGGTCGGGCGATCTTCCCATCCTCGGCTGGCCCAGGCTAGTAGAGACCTGGCTGCACACGATTAAAATGCCGCCGACGGAATAGAATTCAACCGTTTAACTCGGCACGAAAAATGGGTGCCCCAGGTCCCTCGCTTTTGGGGACCTGGGATACCACAAGCCTCACCTCGCGGACTCTTAAGGCCAGCGGCCTGGAGCTTACAATCGGCACATGCTGCTCGCCGTCCTCACCATCTCCGATCGTTGCGCGGCCGGACAAATGACCGACACCGCAGGTCCGGCCGTCGTCGAAATCCTGCGCCGCGAGTG
>JBAWFY010000204.1:0-5161 GCA_049592335.1 Occallatibacter sp. | reverse complement strand
ACGTAACGCACGGGCTGATTACGTCGAGCATCACAGTGCCCTTGTGCGCAATCGCCGCCTTCAACATGGAGAGTAGCTGCTTCTTGTCGCCGGAGAACGAGCGGCCCACAAAGGTCGCGCCCAACTGAATCGCGAGCGCACACGTGTCGATGGGCGGCAGATCGTTGATCACGCCGGTCTTCAGCTTGGATCCGATGTCGGCCGTCGCCGAAAACTGCCCCTTCGTCAATCCGTAAACGCCGTTGTCCTCGATGATGTAAATCATTGGCAGGTTGCGCCGCAGCAGATGCACAAACTGGCCCATGCCGATCGACGCCGTGTCGCCGTCGCCGGAGACGCCCAATGCTTTCATCGTGCCATTGGCCAGGATCGCGCCGGTCGCAATGCTCGGCATGCGTCCGTGCACGCTGTTGAAGCTGAATGAGCGGCTCATGAAATAGGCCGGGCTCTTCGACGAGCAGCCGATGCCGCTCAGCTTCATCACGCGCTCCGGCTCCACGCCCATCTCAAACATGGCATCGATGATGCGTTCCGAGATCGCGTTGTGGCCGCAGCCGGCGCAGAGCGTCGATTTGCCGCCGCGATACTCCACGATTGGCAATCCAATATGATTCAGCTTCGGGCCCTTGGCCCCATTGGCTGTTGCGGTAGCCATTACAAGCCCTCCTTGGCAAGAAACTCTTCCGTAATGCTGCGCGCGTCGATGGGCAAACCGTTGTAGTGCAGAATGCTGCGCAGCTTCAACACCTGCTCGGCCGGCAAATCGAGCTTCAGCAGGCTTGCCATCTGCGCATCGCGGTTCTGCTCCACCACATACACGCGCTCATGACCGGCCACAAAGTCGTGAATTTCGTGCGCAAACGGAAAGGCGCGAATGCGCATGTAATCCACGCTCAGGCCGCGCACTTTCTCGATCTCATCGAGACTCTCGCGCAGCGCGAAGTCGGTCGATCCGTACGCCAGGAACCCGATCTTCGATTTACCGTTGTGGTATTCGATGGGCGCAGGAACCATGGCCCGCGCTTTATCGAACTTCCGCGCCAGCCTGTCCATTACGTTCTGGTACTCGTCCGGCCGCTCCGTATATCCCGCCGAATCGTTGTGTCCGGAGCCACGCGCAAAGTACGCCGCTTTGGGATGCGGGGTACCAGGGATCGTGCGCCAGCCGATGGCATCGCCATCCACGTCGCGATAGCGAGCGAAACTCCCGAGCTTTTCGATCTGCTCCGCCGAGAGCACCTTGCCGCGGTCGAGAGGCTTCTCGGGATACGCAAATGGCTCCGACATCCAGTTGTTCATGCCCAGGTCGAGATCGGTGAGCACAAACACCGGCGTCTGCATGCGCTCTGCCAGATCGAAGGCAGCATAGCCAAACTCGAAGCACTCCTTCATGCTCCCGGGGAGCAGAACCGGATGTTTTGTATCGCCGTGCGAGAGAAACGCGGCAGAGAGCACATCGGCCTGCTGCGTGCGTGTAGGCATTCCCGTCGAAGGCCCCGTACGCTGCACGTCGAAGATCACACCGGGAATCTCGGCATAGTAGCCGAGGCCGGAAAACTCCGCCATCAATGAGATTCCCGGTCCGGAGGTCGAAGTCATCGAGCGCGCGCCGGCCCATCCTGCGCCGAGCACCATGCCGATCGCCGCGAGTTCGTCTTCAGCCTGCACGACGGCAAAGGTAGCCTTGCCCTCCGGCGTGACGCGGAACTTTTTCAGCAGGTCCGTCGTCGCCTCAATCAACGAGGTCGACGGCGTAATCGGGTACCAGGCAACCACAGTGACACCCGCAAACACCGCACCCATGCCGCAGGCCGCGTTGCCATCGATGATGATCTTGCCCGCGGTCTGGTTCATCTTCTCAATGCAATACGGATCCTGCTTGGTGAAATTGGTCCGCGCATATTCGAAGCCGGTCTCAACAGCGCCGAAGTTCAGATCGAATACTTTCTGCTTTTTGGCGAATTGCTTGCGCACGCATGCTTCCACCACGGCCAGGTCCAGGCCGAGCAGTTGCGCTACCACGCCCACGTACACCATGTTCTTGACCAGCTTGCGCAGCTTGGCCTCGGGACAGAGCGCCGCAGTGAGTTTGTCGAACGGCACGGGGTAGAACACCACATCGTCGCGGTACTGCTTCAGGTCAAGATACTCTTCGTAGATCGCCACGCCGCCTGCGGGCAGCGCGAGAACATCTTCGCGTGCGGTGTTGGGGTTCAGAGCCACCAGGACTTCGGAGTCGCGCTTGCGCGCAACATAGCCGTCTTTGCTGGCGCGGATCATGTACCACGTGGGCAGTCCGGCGATGTTCGACGGGAAAAGATTCTTTCCGCTGACGGGAACGCCCATGCCGAAGATGCTTCTGAGCAGCACGCTGTTGGCAGACTGCGAACCCGATCCGTTGATGGTGGCTACATTGATGCTGAAGTCGTTTGCGATGCGCCGGCGCGTGCTGCTTTCGCCCTGCTCTTGACCCAGGGCCAGGTTTCCAGTCGCCATGTGGCGGGATTCCCTTCCAAAAAATTGAGCGACTGCAAGCACTTCACCCGATGCTCGACTGTTCCAGTGAGGACGCCGGACTGTTTCGCTCCAATATGTGATTATAGTCACTTCTCGGTATCGTTGTCTCAAACTGCGCCTCATTGGTAATGCCCCGAACGCGCCACGGCGCCAGAACGATCCGTTTTGAAATCAACAGCGAGGAAATCGCCTGTTTTCAGGACCATACACGAACATCTGAGCGGGCTTTGCCTTCCACTGCAAGGCGAAGTCTGCGCAGCTCGCACAGCCTGGAATTGCTAATCGCTCAAAGGAACGAGCTGCTTCCTTGCATCGCGCCGCCAGCGCGCCAGCAGCGCCAGGGCGACAAACACCAGCGCCACCGTCAGCCCGATCCAAAGTCCGTAGATTCCCCAGCGTAATCCGAAACACAGAAAAAATCCGAGCGGCAATCCCAGCACAAAATACGCAATCAGATTGGCCCACATTGGCGCCTGCGTCTCGCCCAGTCCGCGCAGCGCGCCAGTCGAGACGGTTTGAATCCCGTCGAAGACCTCGAAGCACGCGACGATGCCCAGCAGCCCCGGTCCCACGGCCAAAATCCTTGGATCGCGCGAGAACAGCTCGATCAACGGCCGTGGCCACAAGAGAAAAGCGAGCGCCGCCAGCAGCATGAAACTCGTTCCGAGAGCGAGCGCCAGCCATCCCGCGCGCCGCGCCCGTGCTCGATCGCCTGCGCCCACTGCGTGGCCCACGCTTACCGCGGCCGCCGCGGAAATTCCCAGCGGCACCATGTACGTCACGCTTGCGTAGTTGAGCACGATCTGGTGCGTCGCCAGCGCCACTGGCGTCAGATAGCCGGCGGAAAAAGTGGCCATGTTCCACGCGCCCACCTCGAGTAGAATCTGCCCCGCAGCGGGCGCGCCCAGTTGCAGCAGCCGCTTGAGCCGCGCAACCTGCGGCGCAGCCCAATGCTGGAAGAGCGGGTGTCCGCGGCTGCGCTCATAGCGCCACGCAAAGCCTGCGAGCGCCGCCGCCATCACCACGCGCGCAATCGCGGTCGAGATCGCCGACCCGTTCACACCCAGCGCCGGAAATCCCAGCTTGCCGTAGATCAGCACCCAGTTGCCGAACCAGTTAACCAGATTCGCCACAATGTACGTCAGCGTAATCACGCGCACCTGGCCCACGCCCTGCAGATAGCGCCGTGTGGCCCCGTAAAGCAGCAGCGGCAGCGTGCCCCAGTTGAGCAGCCGCAGGTACGTGCTCGCAGGCCCGGCAACTTCCGCCGCAATTCCAAAATGCGCAAAGCCGAGACTCGCCAGCCAGATTCCCAACATGATGGGAAGGGAAGCGAAGCATGCCAGATACACGCCCTGCGCCAGCCAGCGATGGCATTCGTCGTGATCTTCGCGTCCGTAAGCCTGCGACACCAATGTATCGAGCCCGAGCATCAGCCCCACGCCGAAGATGGAAGGCGTATAGCAGATAGCGTTGCCCAGAGCGACGGCGCCAATCGCTGCCGGCCCGAGCCGTCCGACCATGATGGTGTCCACCACGCCCATGGCCATCCAGCCCAGCTCGCTCAGCACCACCGGCACAGCCAGCGCCACCATTGCGCGCAGCTCGCGTCTCCAATTGGCCCGTTCCTGATCCACTTCTCCAATGTATCTTCCGGGTGCCCTACCCCGGGGTTCCCACGGACACCGGGGTCCTTTCGCTGTTTTTTGGCGAAAGGGTGCGATCGTACAAATCGCCCTTGCCCTAGCGGAATCAAGCCAGGTTTGCGAACATTCCTTTGGCAAAAGGCCGCCCAGCCAGTGCGCAGATCGCATTCCGCTGAAACGTGATGCGTATCACAGATTGCAGCCATCCCCGGTTCGATACTTGGAGACCGTACTCAGGAGTTCGCCCGTGAATAGTTTCTCTGCGCGCATCTTCGGTCTCGCCCTGTTGGTTTTTCTCGTTTCGGCCATTGCCGTCCAGCCTGCCATGGCTCAGCAGGATCAAGCCAAGCATATTTTCCATCGGCTGATTCCAGCCGGGGATACCTGTGCCACCTGCCACAAGGCGGTGTGGGACCAATGGAAAGCCAGCCCACATGCCGCCAACGGTGTCGAATGTACCGTCTGCCATGGCGAGACAACAGCAAAGGACTTCGCGGCCGTGCCCGCATTAAGCACATGCGAATCCTGTCACGCCGATCAGGTGGCGCAACTCAAGTCCGATCCATTCATGAATGGCAGGACGTGTGTGAGCTGTCATCAAGCGCACATCTTCGTGGAGCACAAAAAGCCGGCCCCTGCAGAAAAGTGACCCGGCAACTTCGCCTCCATCCAGAATGTCTCCCGGCTACATGGGCGTTTGCCGGGAGGCATCGTAAATCAAAGACTCACCCTCCCACCCAGCCGCGATGAGGCTGCGAAAGGATGGGGCACACTGCATTACGTCCTAAAGGGGCCAGTCCCTAGCCTGTCTCAAGAATGGTGACAGCCATTCTGATGTCTGTTTAGAACAGCCGAATTCCTCTCGATCATCGCGCTTCCAGACAAGACCAATCCCAAGGAACTCGAGATACTCGATCAGCCAAGAATCCTTTCCGCGAGGCTTACGTTCCACAACGATGCATCGCTGTATCGGAAAGCGTAGGTCGCCTCGATAGAGG
>JBAWFY010000203.1:0-5633 GCA_049592335.1 Occallatibacter sp. | reverse complement strand
GAGCAGCGCGCCGCTGGTGCCGCCCATTCCCTGCACGCCGAAAGCATCGAGCGAATCGTCGTAGCCGCGCACCTTTTTGGCATTGAGAACCATAAAGCCGCAGACTAATCCGGCAATGGCGCCGATGAGCAGCGCCGACATGGGCTGCACGAATCCCGAGGCCTGGGTGACCGTCGCCAGGCCCGCAACGGCGCCCGAAATTGCGCCCAGCGCCGAAGGCTTGCCGTTTTGCAGCCACTCCGCCAGAGACCAGGTGAGCGCGGCGGCGGCGGCGGCAAACTGCGTGTTGATGAACGCGCTGGTGGCGAGCGGGCCTGCGGACAAGGCGCTACCTGCATTGAATCCGAACCAGCCGACCCACAGCAGGCATGCGCCGATGAAGCTGAGCACCATGGAGTGCGGCGCCATATTGGCTTCAGGGTAACCGGCGCGTTTGCCGAGATAAAGCGCGCAGACCAGCGCGGAGATACCGCTGGTGATGTGCACGACCGTGCCGCCCGCGAAGTCGAGGACAGGGAACTCAATACCGGGAGTATTGAAGTTGAGCAGGCCACCCACGCCCCAGATCATGTGCGCCATGGGGCAATAGACGATGAGGAACCAGAGAGAAAGAAACACGGCCACCGCACTGAACTTGACGCGCTCAGCAAATGCGCCGGTGATGAGCGCGGGGGTGATGATGGCGAACATTAATTGGTAGACCATGAAGGTCTGTTCGGGAATGGTGGGGGCGTAAGCGGGATTGGGCGAGAGCGAGACACCGCGCAGGAAGAGATGATCGAGTCCTCCGATGAAGGAGTTTCCGTGGCCGAAGGCCAGCGAGTAGCCACAGACGGCCCAGAGAATCGTGATGATGCCCATCATGGCAAAGCTCTGCATCATGGTGCCGAGGATGTTCTTTCTGCGCACCAGTCCGCCGTAGAAGAGAGTCAGGCCCGGGCCTGTCATCAGGAGGACCAGCGCTGCCGAAACCAGGACCCACGCGTTATCGCCGGACGATTGGGCGTGGTCTACTGCCTGCTGCAATGCGGCAATCTGGGCCTGGGTTGCAGGCGCATCCGCGCCCCGGTCGTGTGCAAAGTTCGGGGCCACGGCCCACGCGGGCATCGTTGCCAGCGCGATCAAAAAGAAGAATTGGATCAGTTTGCGTTTCATGAGGTTCCCACTCCAAAAGCGCGCATGCGCAGAGAGCGCTGATTTGGTTCCCGGTTCATTCCCGCCTGGAGCGGAACAGAGACACGGTTCGGCTTGGCGGCGGCTGGACGCAGGCGAAACAGTCATCTGGAGCTGAAAAGAGAAAACTAGATGCGCTTTGGGATCATTTTCATCAACGGTGACAAAAAACGCAAGGTTTTTCGCAAATCTTTACGCATTCTTCAGCAATTTCGTGTTAAATAAACAGCCCTTGCGACCGGTGGCCTGATTTGCGCCCCATTGTTTCTCGCCGGTCGCTTGCCTCGCGCATGAGCTCTCGTTCGGTTCATGCCGTCAACACTCGATCGCCACGCTGCGGCGCTGGCAAATCGGCACTGGCGTAAAATGGACCTATGGCATCCACGTTGGAGCGCGATCGTTATCTGTTCGGGGCGCTCGATAGCAGCGCAAAAAATCGGCTCAAGGTGAGAGAAGCCGACTACGGCTACGAGCAGCCGGAAGGCATTTTTCTCACTTCGCTCGATTTTGCCGTGAACTGGGTGCGCAAGAATTCCGTCTGGCCCATGACCTTCGGCCTGGCCTGCTGCGCCATTGAAATGATGTCGATGGGAGCGTCGCGCTTCGATATTGCACGCTTCGGCGCAGAGGTCTTCCGGCCTTCGCCGCGGCAATCCGACCTGATGATCGTGGTCGGCCGCGTTTCGCAGAA
Source organism: Occallatibacter sp. (assembly GCA_049592335.1). Taxonomy (GTDB): domain Bacteria; phylum Acidobacteriota; class Terriglobia; order Terriglobales; family Acidobacteriaceae; genus Telmatobacter. The sequence goes on along the minus strand of JBAWFY010000203.1, from coordinate 3,769 downwards.
AATGGCGCCCGTGCTGCGCCGCCTCTACGATCAGATGCCCGAACCCAAATGGGTGATCTCGATGGGGGCGTGCGCGACGTCTGGCGGTGTTTTCAATAACTATGCGCTGGTGCAGGGCGTGAATCAGGTGGTGCCTGTTGACGTCTATGTTCCGGGCTGTCCGCCGCGCCCCGAGCAACTGATGTACGCGATTACGCTTCTGCAGGAAAAAATCCAGCGCGAGCCGCGCAGCCTGCTCAAAACCCTCAACGTCGGATAAAAATCCGGGCCCCAAGCGAAACTTCTGTCGAACTCTTTCGTCCTTACAGGGGGCCGCGTGTGGTCCCGTTCCGTTTCGCCGCCGCTTGCCGTCCTCAAAATAAAGTGGAGGTTCCTGCCCCATGCGACCCAGGATGTTTTTCCTCTTCGCCGTAATCTTTTCATTTCTCTGTCCTGCCTGCCCTGCGCAAACCACCGTAGCCCTAAGCCTCTATGGAGCATTCAACGAATCGATTACCGGCAATAACACCGTACAGAGTCCGGCCAACTCGGCCGGCGGCCTGCTCGAACTGCGGCACATCAGGAATCCGCTGTTCGGCTACGAGGCCACCTACGCTTACAACCGCGCGAACCAGGGGCTCTCGAATTATGCCCATGTCTGCTCGATCAACGGATGCGGATATGCAACCGCTGCCATCTCGGCCAACGCTCACGAAGTGACGGGCGATTGGGTGGTTTCGCTCAAGACCAAAAGTTTTCGGCCCTTTGCGCTCGCCGGTGGCGGACTTTTGTTGAACGTGCCTACCGGCGGCACGGTGACCACCACCGACTGCGGCGAGAACGACCCGCTTTGCTCCCAAACTACAACTGCTGCCGCAACCAGCACCACGGCCACGGGCGTGTTTGTTTACGGGGCCGGAGTGGATTGGAAACTGCTGCCGCGTCTGGGCCTGCGCCTGCAATATCGGGGCAATGTCTATAAGCCGTCCGACGTGACCAACGCTTTTACTTCCACAAATGCATTCACGCACACGGCCGAACCCGTGATCGGAGTTTACTTCCGCCTTTGATTCGACAGGGCGCTGACTCGCGAACGACTCACGAACCTGCGATGCGCGATGTGGCGAAGCGACGCGAACTGGTGGCCCGCCGCCGTCAGATCTTCGCCGCTTTGCCCCACTCCGAGAACACAAATTTATCCAGCGGCAAACGCGTCCGCGGCGCAACTTCGCTTTTAATCATCTGCTCATCGCCGAGCGCTCCGGGCTCTCCCTGATAGCCCAGCGCAATCGCCGCACCCATCAAATAGTCATCCGGAATGCCGAACGCCTTGCGCGCCGCTTCGGCGTCAAAGCCTGCCATCTGGTGAGCGGCTAATCCTAGCGCAGTCGCCTGCAGGCACAGGCACTGTGCGGCCGCGCCAAGGTCGTAAAGCGCCACGCGGTTCGGGCTTCCGTTGTGGTCGAACTTCGGTTTGGCGGCGTTGATCATCAGCACCGGAGCTGTGCGCGCCCACTTTTGGTTGAACTCGCCGAACGTGTCGAAGATCTTCTGCCACGTAGCGTCGCCGCGCCGCCCCACAATGAAGCGCCACGGCTGTTCGTTATAGGAAGAAGCTGCCCAGCGCGCGGCCTCAAAGACTTTGTGCAGTAATTCGGAGCTCACATCGCGGTCGGCAAACGACCGCGGGCTCCAGCGGTCGAGAAAGACGTCCAATACCCCATCGACTCGGGGAGCCTTCTTCAGTTCATTTACATCCTTCGCGGTCATTGTCGCCGGCATGCGATACCTCGCCTTCAGTCCGAATAAGTTCGTGCTGGCGGTTTAGATTCCACTGCCGGGGCGGCGGATGCATTTCTGCCGGGCGAGAGCTGAGGTACGAGCGTTGGATCGAGGTGCGTGGGCCTGGAGACCCACGCGACAGCCGGCTGGGAAGCCGGCGCTACAGGTCAGGCCCAATTTACGGATACATCCGGTGCAGCATTCGCGGGAACGGAATCGTTTCGCGCACGTGGTCGAGGGCGCAGATCCACGACACCATGCGCTCGATGCCCATGCCAAAGCCGGCATGCGGCACTGAGCCGTAGCGGCGCAGGTCGAGGTACCACTCGAATGCCTAACGCGGCAGTTTGTGCTCGTCGATGCGCGCGCTCAGCAGTTCGTAGCTCGATACGCGCTGCGAGCCGCCGATGACTTCGCCGTAGCCTTCGGGCGCGAGCACGTCTACGCAGAGAGCGAAGCGCGGATCCTTCGGGTCGGGCTCCATGTAGAAGGCTTTCACGTCGGCGGGGTAGCGATGCACCATGACCGGCCGGTCGTACTGCTTGCTCAGCCACGTCTCTTGCGGCGAGCCGAAGTCGTCTCCCGGCTCGACGGCAACCAGGTTGGTGAGGTCGCCTCGGTCATCTCCGCCGGGATTAAGAGCAAAATCCCCGTCTTTGTACGCCTTGTTCACCATATAACACGCTTCGTCGTAGCGCAGCCGCGGGAAGGGCGGCTTAACGTTTTCGAGTTTCGCAACATCGCGGCCGATCACTTGCAATTCGGACGCGCGATTCTTCACCACGCTGCCGACAATGTGCGAGATGTAGTTTTCGGCGAGCTCCATCAACCCGTCGAGATCGAGAAACGCAACCTCCGGCTCGACCATCCAGAACTCCGTGAGATGGCGGCGGGTCTTCGATTTCTCCGCGCGGAAGGTAGGCCCGAAGCTGTAGACCTTGCCCAACGCCAGCGCCGTCGCCTCGACGTAGAGCTGACCGCTCTGCGTGAGGTAGGCGGGATCGCCGAAATAGTCGACGGGGAACAGCGTCGACGTGCCTTCGCACGCGGCCGGCGTCAGGATGGGCGGATCAGTGCGGATGAAGCCATTCTGATCGAAGTACTCGGCCGCCGCACGCATGATCTCCGCGCGAATGCGCAAGATGGCCGCCTGCCGCGGGCTGCGCATCCACAGATGACGGCGCTCCTGCAGAAAGTCGACGCCGTGTTCCTTGAGCGTAATGGGGTAGGGTTCGGACTCCGGCACGCGCTGGATTACTTGGATGTTTTCGACGTCCAGCTCGTAGCCGCCGGGCGCGCGCTTGTCGGCGCGGACTTTGCCGGTGGCCACGACGCTCGACTCCTGCGTGAGGTGCTTGAGGGTCTCGAATACTTCGGGCGGCACACTTTTGACGTGCGCCACACCCTGGATCGAACCCGTGCCGTCGCGAAAGATGGGAAAGAGGAGCTTGCCGCTTTCGCGCAGGTTGTAGAGCCACCCGCGCAGGGTGACGGATTGGCCTTCGTGCCGGCCGATTTCGGCGATGGTGGCGACAGGCACAGCGGGATGCGGAGCTTCGGCTTGGGGTGCGGATTCTTCAGGCATCGTCAACTTCTTTCTGGGAACTTTTTCGGCGGGCAAATCGGCCGCGCCGGACGTTCCAGAATAACGCGCTGGCTCAAGCTCTGGCGGTGCGCGAAGAGCCTTGGAATAGCAATTTCATGCTATATCAATTGCTTTTGATGGCTACAAAGCGCATCCTAGTGAGCAAGAGGGGTGTACAGGAGCGGCATGGCACAAGAAGCAGCGATCCACGATCACTTGGAGCTAGGCGCTGAGGAGATGCACAAAACCCAGGCGGATCCCGATGCCGCCGAGCGGTTCATCACGGAAAAACACCTGGGCGAGCGCATTCGCCGCTTGCGCCTCAAGAAATCCATGGGCCTGGTGGAGTTGGGCAGGCACACTGGCCTTTCCGCGAGTTTTTTGTCGCAGCTTGAAACCGGCCGCGTGGTGCCGACGCTGCGC
>JBAWFY010000202.1:0-1759 GCA_049592335.1 Occallatibacter sp. | reverse complement strand
ATCCGTAGGCGCTTACCACTTTGTGTTCGGGGTCTGCGAGCAGGTGGAAGGTCAGGCCGTCTTTGGCGCAGAACTGCTTGTGGCTGTCGGCCGTGTCCACGCTTACACCCAGAATGACGGCGTTTTTGGCCTCAAACTGCGGCAGCGCGTCCTGGAATTTATGCGCTTCGATGGTGCAGCCGGTGGTCATGTCTTTGGGATAGAAGTAGAGCACCACCCACTTGCCGCGGTACTGCTCCAGCGAGATGGGCTTGCCGTCCTGCGAGGGAAGGGTAAAGGTGGGCGCGGCCTGGCCCACGGCGGGCATGGGGCTGTCGTCGGCGCGGGCCGTGAAAAGAGGCACCGCAGCCAACACGGCGACGGCGGCCACAACGAGGGAGACGAAAAGAGACTTGTTCACGGAAAACCTCCTGGGATTAGGGAACGGAGAGCAATTTCTATGGGACTTCGGGCCTACGGGATTGCGAAAACGAACCTCGGCAGCAACTGGCCAGCGGCTGCCTTTTACTTTTTCACTTTCTCACCGGACGCCGACCTTCGGCAAGTAGAGCCCATGCCTGAAGCCTCACCTCCGACACCTGTATATCACCGAGGATCGGCCACGATTGTCACACCGGCTTTGTTCGCTGCCGCCACGAGCATTTCGCGGTCGAAGAGGAGGGTTCTGCCGGCTTCGATTGAGAGGCAAGTCGCCCCAGCCCGAATCATCGTTTCGACTGTTGATTGCCCGATTACCGGCACGTCGAAGCGCATGTCCTGATTGGGTTTTGCCATCTTGACGACGGTGAGCCGACGGGCGAGAATCGACGGTTCGGAGAGGGGCTCCGCTGCGGCGCCGCCTTGGGAGGAATCTTCGAGCGAGCGCAGCAGCCGCCCGGCGCGTTCGATGGTCGCGTCCGTGCCTTCCATGGCCTCGACGGCCACGCAGGCCTGCGCCGCCACCACTACCGTCTGCCCAATATCGAACCCTCCCAGCGCTCCGGCGACTTGCCGCCCGTAGTCGATGTTCCTGCACTCGTCTTCATCGGGCGCCCGCTTTGTAAGCACGCCTTCGGCGGCCAGCAGCGGCTCGAGAAACGCTGTCGAGCTCATCAGTTCGATGCCCTCGTCTTCGAGGACCTTGGCGACCGCGCCGATCAGCGCATCGGTCGAGCGCGTGCGCAGGTTCAAGAGCAGTTTAGCCAGCCGCCGATCGGGCCGGATGCTCGAGAAAATCTGCTTGTGTTTCACCTGGCCGGCCATCACGGCCTTGTTGACGCCCGCGTTTTTGAAGGTTTCGATAAGGCGCGAAAGCTCGCCCAGCGAGAGCCAGTGCACGGTCACACCCGCATCGGCCGTGGCGCGGCGGTCGATCTCCGGGTCGGTCTCCTCCTTGATGGCAGCGACGACGACGGAGAGCCCCTGCGCCCGCGCCGCATCAAGCAGCAGGAAAGGGAAGCGCCCGTTACCGGCAATGAGGCCAAGTTTCATGCCATGCTCCTGGTTAGCATCCAGTCGTTCATATCCGGTCCGAAAACGCAACCGAGTTCGCATTGGTCGCTTGGAATTGTCCCGGAGGGACCAGACGAAAATAGCCCAGGGTGGAGTTCGCTGCGGAGCAGGCGGACGGAACCCTGGGTGTGCAGTGCAACGAGTTTTCCGCCCCGTAGGGCCGGACGAACCATCGCGCACCAAATGCGATACGATACGGTTCTACCATGTCACACACCTATTGTTCCTCATTGTTTCACTGCGTCTTCTCCACAAAAGACCGACGCAA
>JBAWFY010000201.1:0-9182 GCA_049592335.1 Occallatibacter sp. | reverse complement strand
GCGATGAAGGGATCGATGAGGATATTAGTTCCCTTGGGCGTTTGTACGAGGACGGTGGCGTGGCCGAGCCAGGTGATGCGCGTGGACTGGGACGAGGTCATGATTTCCTCCTGGGGAGCAGCTTCCCGCTTCTATAGATTAGTTCTTCGCCGCGGGCGATGCGGCGGGGTTTGGAACCCCGGCCATTTTTTCGCGCGGGGATGCATGGGGCCTGATGGCCCCTGCTTTTTTTGAAACGAAAGTTATTCGATTTAGAGTGCGCCAACTCCGGCCGCGTTGAACTTAGTCGAGCCAGAGGGCACTAGTGATGATGCGCGGATAGTAGCGGCTGGCTTTGCCTTCTCCCGAAACGATCTGGTCGCAGCAGGCCCAATAGGAGCTGCCGACGGTTTGCCATTTGACGTGCGCAGCGTCCGCGTTGCGTAAGACCTCTGCGACCTTGGCATCGGAATCGAGATGGAAGACTTTGCGCGTGACGTGCATGAAGATGGCGATCTTGCTCATCCACGAATTGTTGCTGGTGGAAGAGAGCTTGATGCCGCCATCGGCGAAGAGATTGCGGCGCTCGGGATCGAGGAGGAGATTGCGCGTGTGTTCTCGCAGGACGTCGAACATGCGCTTTTCTTCCGGCGTGGCGAAGACCTCATCAAGTGTGCACTTGGCAAAACCCGTTTTGACGAAGTAGAGCGGGTAGGCGCAACCCTCGACGGCAGGCAAAATGCGCGAAGCGTAGCCAGGATTCGATTTCTCGAAGATGGCGGGAAGCACGCCGTCGACGGCCTGATCTGCGACGACCGCGGCAACCTTGGCCGCGAGCTGCTCGCAACGCGCTTGGCTCGCTTTATCGCCGAGTTCGCGGAACATGAGTGCCAGAGCACGATAGGAGGCCCAGCTCTTGACCGCGATGTAGACGTTGTTGCGGGTCTGCGCCAACGAGTGGTCGAGCGAATCGTAGGTGGTGATCTCCTGCCCACCGGCGCAACGGGTGCTGTCGAACTGCGAGAAGCCGATGTCGCCGCCGCGGTTGATCATGCTCGCCAGGCAGGCTTCGACGATGGACTGATTGCTCTTGAGCCATGCGACGTCGCGAGTTTTGGCGATGTAGCAGGCGGCGGTGAGGGTCCAGTTGCAGAGCTGTTCCTGCGTCATGTAGGAAAAACAGCCGGTGAGATTGGCGAGCTCGTAGCTGCTGCGGCCTTTGGGCGAGAAGTTGTTGTGCGCGCCCATGTCGTGGCAGAAGCTGATGCCGCCTGGCGCGGTTTCGTAGGGGCGGTTGAGCTGGGCTTCGTCGGGCGGCGGCGGGGGCGTGTTGGGATTGGCCATCATGGTTGCCGCGGAGGGCGCGAACTCAGATTTGTAGATTTTGACTTCGTCGGTGTAGCTGTAGCGGCTGACGAAACGGTCGAGGAGATTGCGCACCAGCCAGGGATTGTGTTCGAGCTCCCAGAAGACGTGATCGATGGAGAGATCGAGGGTGTTCATCATGCAGTACTCGCCCTCATTGACAACCCAGAAGGGCTCGTTTCCGATTTCGAGCAACTGCGTGCTGCCGTAGTAGCTGTGCGTGGCGTGGGAGATAAGGAACTTTTGATCGGCGGAGAGACTGCTTGCGTCGAGTTTGGCGTCGAGCGACTCGGCGGCGGCGATGAATTTGCCGGAGTTGTCGAGCGCGGTCTTGAGAACGTCGCCGAGCGAATCGAAGTAGCGCGTGTAAAGGTAGCGGCCGTCGAGCCCAGTGGTCTGGATGCCTTCAAGATAAGAGCCGATGGCGATGGCGATGCCGTACTTTTTGCCGGGCGGCACTTCAAAGCCGAAGCCGGGACAGGAGCCGAGGAGATGGACGGGATTGTGGCGCTCGCGCACGCCGTCGGAGGCCGACCAGCGCATGAAGACGAAGGGTGCGGCGTCGAGCTTGGCGCCGTTTGCGTTGGAGGTGAAGTCGAGGAGTTCGGCGGCGCAGCCGGCTTCGCGGCGAAAGGCAAAGGCTACGCGGCCACTGCCGAGATCGTTGGGGAGAATGAGGCTGCCGGGGCGCGCGTGATTGAGCGCGAAGATTGCGGTGCGCGTGGTTTTGCCGGAGGTGTTATCGAAGACGAGGCGCGCGAAGACGGCGGGCAATAAGCCTTCGCGCATGCTCTGCTTGTTGGCGCTCGCGGGTTCGGGGATCGCGCCGAAGGGAGAATAGACCGTGAAGCGCAGGCCCTCGGCTTGCCAGTCGTCGCTAGCCCAGCCGTAGGAGCGGGAGAATTCGCTGTCTTTGAAAGGCACGGCATCGGGCTTGACATTCTGCTCGGCGGGGCCGGCTTGTTCGACCAGAAAAGCATCGGCGGAACGGTTGACGGCGGCGGTATAAAAGGGCAGGCATTTGAGGGTGGAGTCGGCGAAGCGATCGCCCTCTTTGTAGCCGACGAAAAGTTCCTGATCGCCGGGCTGGCCGATTTGCAGGCCGATGCCGCCGCGCGTTCCAAAATTGCCGCAGGTGAAACTCATGAATGCGCCCATGGGCGAATGCTGAGCATTAAAACTTAAGTGGAGCGGTGCTTGCTTTGTCACGGTAATCTCCCGCAGCGAATTATATCTGGATTGGTGGTCGCAGAATTTATGGCAAATCGCTGGAATGGCCGGCGGCGAAGCTACACCCGGACGTGAATCACCTGCGCGTACCAGAGCACCGGCGCCGCGATCAGCAGGGCGTCGATGCGGTCGAGGACGCCGCCATGGCCCGGCAGCAGATCGCCGGAGTCTTTTACTCCAGCGGAGCGCTTCAAGGCCGATTCTGCGAGGTCGCCCACCTGTGCTGCCACATTTACAACGACGGCCAGCACGAGCCAGTACCAGAGATCATCAGGATAGGAGAGGATGGCCGAGGGGCAGGAGCGCTCGAGCCAGCCGAAGATCTCCGATCCGCCAGGCGATTGCTGCAGGTTGGCGAGAACCACAAGGGCAGCGGCGGCGAGTACGCTTCCAATCACCGACCCCACTGCGCCTTCCCAGCTTTTGCCGGGGCTTAATTTGGGCGCCATCTTGTGGCGTCCGAAGGCGCGGCCCACATAAAAAGCGGCGGTGTCGCCGGCCCAGACTACGCAAAGCAGAAACAAGATGATGGAGGACGAACCGTAGGGCGGTTCGCGCAGCGCCGGCAGGGCAAACATGGTCAGCCCCGTGTAGAGAAGACAAAAGATCGAGGACGAAGCATTCGCGATGACCTCCTCCACGGGCTTGAAGAAGGTGCAAAAGACCAGCAGCGCCAGGCCCACGATCGCCAGGAGCGCCAGAAACTGATCGGAGTCGGCCCCCAGAGAGTGGGCGAGAAAGAGCGCGAGGAGACCTCCAACCGTGGCCACCCGCGGCGGATTCGCGCCGCAGCGCATGGTCAGGTTGAGATACTCCCAGCCGGCGAGCGCCGCAGCCGCAGCCACGGCAAGCGAAAACAGCCACTGCCATTGCGCCGGAAGAAAAACCAGAACCAGGACCAGCGGAATCAGGATAAGTGCAGTCAGGATGCGTTTCATTCAGGGATGAGAATACACTGCCGGGGCGGAGACGAGCCCCTGAAAGCCTCCATTTATGACAGTTAGGCACTTTAGGTGAATATAGACTGTCTAGATCTACAAATACATATTTGACAATCTTATACTATTAAGTTAGTCTGTCATTGACTATTCTGGAGGAGGCCCATGCAGCGAGGATCAAGTGAATTGGTTAGGGCGGTTGCGTCTGAAAAGTACGTAAAACCCGCAATTCGTGAAGGGAAGGTGCGGTTTTCTGTCGCGGTGAAGGACGTTATTCAGGATTTGGCGGCAGAAGGGTTCCCTACCGGCAATACGCCGCAGGTTTGCAGCGCGCTTCGCAAGAAAGCATTTCTCCGGAGCCATGGAATTGAAATCGAAGGCATCGACGGTCCTCCCTCCAAGACAAGTACAACCGTCGTTTATCGCTACAGGCTGGTCGATAGCCGAGGATTAGAAAGGAGTACTGACATTTCCCGAGGAGAACTGGAGTCACGGCAGGCGCCGGAAGATGCGGACGCGTGGGCCTTTCGGGTCACAGAGAAAGTGCGCGGTTTGCTTCGCGAAGAGATCGCCCAATTCGGCGGAACGGATGCGTTCATTCGCTGGGTTCGGTCGGAAGATGAGGACGGGGAATGAGCAGGATTTTCTGGGACACGATGCTCCTGGTCTATCTCCTTGAAGACCATCCGGCCTACGTGGCGCGCGTGCGCAGCCTGCTCTCACGAGCGCATCGTCGGCGCGACGCGCTTTTCACGAGCTATCTTGCTTTGGGAGAGATCATGGCTGGAGTGGAGAAATCGACGAACCCACGAGCCGCAGACTCCGTGCGCGATGCGCTATCGGAGATGGGATTCTCGTTCCTGCCCTTTGATGCCGGTGCGGTGTCGCCCTTCAGCCGGCTCCGGGCCCGGAAAAGACTCAAGGCGCCCGACGCGATTCACCTGGCTTGTGCGGCCTCCGCAGGCATCGACCTCTATTTGACCGGGGACACGCAGCTGTTTCAACTGGATGTGCCGGGAATCCAGTTCATTGCGGATTTCAACTCGTCGATTCTTTGACCGCGCGGCTTGGTTGCTGCTGGCGGCCTAGCTGGCGGCGATCCCGATCTGCTCGGGATCTTCTTCCACTTCGCCGCAGGACTCGCCGATGCCGCCGTAGCGGCGCTCGCGGCGCTGGAAGTCGGCAATGGCTTCGAGCAGGTGAATGCCGCGGAAGTCCGGCCAGTAGCGGTCGGTGACGAAGATTTCTGTGTAGGCGATCTGCCAGAGCAGGAAGTTCGAAACCCGTAATTCACCCGAAGTGCGGATGAGCAGATCGGGGTCGGGCATCTGCGCGGTGTAGAGATGGCGGTGAATGTCCTCTTCCGTAATGTGTGCCGGATTGAGGTGCTTGAGTTTCACCTCTTCGGATAGTTTGCGGAAGGCGTCTACCAGTTCCGAGCGGGCACCGTAATTGAGCGCCAGTGTGAGTGTGGTGCCCGTGTTGCGCGCCGTGGCCTCTTCGGCTGCGCGCATGTGATCCTGCACGTCGGGCGGCAGGTCGTGCGTGCGGCCGATATGGCGCAGGCGGATGTTGTTTTTGATCATGCGCTCGACGTTATCGTCGAGGTAGGTCTTGAGCAGGCGCATCAGGAAGCTGACTTCGGCGCGAGGCCGGCGCAGATTGTTTTCGAGCGAAAAAGCATAGAGCGTCAACCATGGCAGGCCGATGCGGGCAGCGGTCTCCGTGACGAATTGCACGGTTTTTGCGCCCTGCTGGTGGCCAAGGAACCGCTTGAGCGAGCGACGGCCGGCCCAGCGGCCGTTCCCGTCCATGATGATGGCGATGTGCTGTGGCAGGCGTTCCGGCTTCAGCGTGGCATAGACGGCGCGTTCTTCCTGGGTGAGCTCGTCGATGCGCGTGACGAGACTACGCGTAATCGGAGTAGCTGTGGCGGCAGTGAAAGAAATGGATTCGCCTTTGGAGTGCATGTACGGTTTCCACGCGGGTGCCCGAAGTGCTACCCGAAGTGGCGCCGACGGAGTTCACGCTGGATCTGGAGGTACAGCGGGCCATCGCATGAACAATCTTCCAGCCGGGAGGTTCGCTTCGCGCGGCCGGATCCGAGGAGTCACAGTCTTGACCGTAGCACATGCGCGTACGCGCCGCAATGAATGAGGGCGAGGAGGGACAGAGCAAGGGAACAAGAGGCCCGGGAAGCCGCCGATACATCATCGCTGTGCTCTGAACCTGCAATCCCTCAAAGCACGTCGAATGCATCTGCTTCGCGTCCAATAAGGAAGAAAACGAGAAAGCAAGCAGTCGCCGTGACGGCTTATTCCTTCGGTCCCGGTTGTTACGCCGTCCTCCGCCGACCGGTGGCCGCATCCCGCACTGCGCCCAGGAACAACGTACGGTGCAGCGAGTCGAGACTGGCGATGAGCGGCGCAATTTCGGCCAGGAAAGGATCGTTCAGGATGGCCGTAACCTCTTCCTCGCGGCGGCTGCGGGCGTCGCGGACCAGGCGGCGTACTTCCACGCCGAGGGCCGTTGCGAGCCGCTCCAGCGAGCCCAGCGTCGGGATCGCCTTGCCGTTTTCAATCTTCGAGATATAGGTGCGCGGTACCTGCATTCGCCCGGCCAACTGACGCTGGCTGAGGTGACGGGCACGGCGAATCTCCCGCACCTGCGCAGCAACATGCAAATCAGAATCAGCGCCATCGGACGTGGAATCGCCGGTGACCAGCTGGGGCGTTAAGGGAGTGGGTTCCTCGAAATCGAGGGGCTTGTGACACTTTCTGCAGAGAGAGTTGCTGGTCCGATACTGCATCAATCTGCAGTACTCGCACCGCACGACTTCGCGTGGTTCCACGCAAAATAAGGTTGTAGCCATCGGCTGCACGCGGAGCGCCAGAGCAAGCGTCCGGCAGTGCCGTGTTTGCACTGCAATTGGTGCTACTGTCAATGAAATGAACCATAATTGTCAAGTAGAAAGTTAGTGTCCTTTCCAAGTAACTCCGCGGAGACACCGGAAACCCCGGCGATACGCGAACCAGAAGCGTAAATAGGAGATTCCGATCATGATAGGCAACCCGACACACGCGCCCATTGGATTTTTGTATTGAGGCGATGAAGAGGCGGGCCGTGGAGTTGGGGCTCTGAAAAGACAGCTCCTAGTTGCTAGCTTCTAGCAGGCGCTCCCAGAGTTCGATCAGCATGACGGCTCCCATTTCCTCACGAGCGCATTCCGCGGCCTGCTTCTGCAACTGGGAGAACCGAAGGCTGCAGAACGCCATTCAAGACTCATAGATCGATCCAGGTTGCAGCCCGATTCCTTGCGGGTCCCATTTTGAATTCCAGCCCAATTTGTAACCGCAACCTTCGCAGCCAGCAGGTTTTCTCTGCAGCACGGTCAATTTCCGCGGCACACTGAGTCCGACCCGCATCTTTTCTCGGGAGTCAGGACACTTGTCATGCTCAAAACCGCACAGTTTCCCCTTCAATGCGCGGATATCCCGCTGAGTCCCCTCGGTTCTCGTCAGATCGCCGCCGAAATGGATCGTCGCGATATAAACGCGCGTCTGGCAGCCATGCACGTGAGTATTCACAAGGAGCGGAGAGCCAGGTTTTATGGCAATCTGTTCAGTCTCTGGCCTGTGGCTCTGGGCGTGGGCATGAGCTTTTGCTCGACCTCGCTTTGCGATGCCGCCGGCAATTATGCGCCCTTGGTTGCGAAGCTTCTGTTCCCCCTCTCGTTTCTGGCGGCTCAACACGAGATGCATTTGGGCCCCGACGCAATGCCAGCTCTCTCCCAGGTCATGCTCTTCGCCCAGTTCCCTCTGGACGGCCTGCTGGTGTGCATGCTGCTCAGGCAGCGGTCCAACTTGTTGAGCGTGTGTGGGCAGGTGGCGTTGTTCCACGTGCTTTTCCTCGTCTGCATCGGATGGGTAACCGGATCGTTCCGCGGCATCATGGCGAACTAGCTGCCTTCATCTGGGACTCGCGCTTGTCGCTCTCGGTTGTAGCGATATATCCAGCACTCGATCGCGCCACCGCCGCTCAATGCGACTGTGATGCGCACGCGCACGAACTCGCTCGTTTCCGGAACTGCGGGGTCGTAACCCTCGTAGGCATCGAGCTGGCGCAGAACGCTTTCGTCCTCCGGCAATTCAAGAACGGTTCCGGCGATTCTGTTCTTTGAGGCGGGGTCGGGTACGGCACCCGGGTAGCCGTTGAGCTCAAACACTTCGCCATAGACAAAGCCCTGGCTGACGGGCCGCAGCTTTGCCGCCGTCTCCGCGATGTCCTGAGGCGCGAAGCCGGGCTGCAAGGTTCCGTAGGCGAAGAGATAGTTTGGCAATTCAGGATACCGGCTAGTGGAATTTGCAAAAGGCAACTGCAGATCCTTCGGCTCCTTCACGCCCGCCACGGCGGGCGCTCAGTCGCTCAGGATGACAGAGCATCGTTGTTCTCTAACGAGAGAGACTGGCCTAATTCCCTATTCCCTACTGGCTACTCCCTGTCTTTCGCAGTTCGGCCACGATCTCCGCGGCGGCAACCCGCGCTTTGGCTTCCTCATCGGGAGGGAAGCTGATGGCGCCTACGCGGGCGTGCCCGCCGCCGCCGTAGCGCTCGCAAACTTCGGCCAGGTTCACCATCTTTGCGGGGTCCATTTTTGTCCACGGGTTCGATCCCACTGCAACCTTGGTCCGAAAACTCGATTTCGACAAACCAATCGAGTACGTTGCGTGCGGATACAAATAGTACGGGATGAACTTGTTGAAGCCTTCGAGGGGATGATCGGTGATGTCGAAGAAGATGGTGCCGTTGTGCTCTTCGGCGCGGCTGCGGATCAGATTGATAGCCTCCTGATGGCGCTCGAGCAACGGCGGCAAAAGCGGCGCGACAAACGGCTGGGTGAGAATTTCCGTAAGCGGCATCTCCGTGAGCAGAGGAATAAGCCGCGGAATAAACGTCTGATCCTGCGTGGACTCGATGATGAGCGTTAGCTTCATGGCTGGCGCAGCCATCTCTACGGCCGCTTCCGGGCTCTCGTACTTTGCGCCGTCCACAATGCTGGCCCAGTGAATGAGGTCGGCTACTGGGGCCGCATTGAAACCGAACTTTGTCGACGCGATGTGCGCAATGAAGCTCGTGCAGGAAATGTAAGCGGGATCGAAGAACCGGTGCGAGGCGCAGGCGGGATCGCGCAGACAGGCGAGGAAATGCTCGTGGTCCTGCGGGGTAAGGAATGCCGAGAGGTGGTGATCGAACCACCAGGTGATGCGCGGCGAGGCTGAGTACTTGAAATCGACGATTGCGTTCTCGTCGCCGGTGAACTCTTCCTCGTCGAAGAGTGCTCCGGCGCGGTGCACTAGCCCGTGATAACTGTAGCTCGCGCCTTGCGCGACGCACTCGCGGTGGAAGCGCGTGAAGAGCGAAGCCGAGCAGGCTCCATCGAAGCACTTGTCGTGATAGAAGACGCGAACCTGCAAGACCTGGGCCCTCCCGGCGGCTGGAAGCCACAACTAGCGGAACTGTTAAGGATCAAGGGAGCAGGCGGTTGTGTCAAGAGAGCAGGAACGACGGAACGAGGGAACAAGGGACCAAGGGAACGAGAAAGCAAGTCAGCCAGTCAAGAATCAAGCTATTGAAACCATCGCGATCCAAAAGTTGGCACAGGGTGTGAGC
>JBAWFY010000200.1:0-2340 GCA_049592335.1 Occallatibacter sp. | reverse complement strand
CCGAATGCGTCAAGATTGGCGGATGTGATCCGTCGCCCCAGGTCATTCTCGATCCTGCCAAGATTGCCGGCCCGCTCCACGGTTTTCAGATCGCCGATCCCCGCTGGTCACCCAATGGCCGGGCCATCGCCTTCATCGGCGGCCTCATGAGCGATCAGGGCATCACCGGCGGCGATGTCTGGATCGTCGATGCAAAAGGCCTCTCTGCGGGCACTGCGCCGCGCGATCTCACTCCCGGCCGCCCCGCATCTTCGCAATGGATCGCCTGGGGCGACGACGAGCACATCTTCACCTGCGAAGTCGCCAACGGCGAAGACCGTCTCGTGCGTTTCCGCCTGCAGGGCGACCGCACCAGCGAGAGCGTCGGCACCAGCTTTGCCCCTCCCGTCTTCACCTGGCCCGGCGCAGCCGGCATCGGCAGCTCCGATCATGCTCTCGCCGCAACCGCCAATCGCTCCCTCTTCGTTTTTCAAGCCAGCACCTTCACTCAGCCGCCGGAAATCTTCGCTGCCGGACCCGCCGCACGAATAATCGCCTCATCCGCGCCGGCCTCTTCCGACGGTTCCTCCGGTCTCACCCAGCTCTCGCACTTCAACAGCGGCATCAAGCCCGACTGGGGCGATGCCGTCTCGCTCACCTGGAGCGACGACCACTTCCACATTCAAGGCTGGCTCCTCCTGCCCGCGCATTACGATCCCAGCAAGAAATATCCGCTCATCGTCGAGGTCCACGGCGGTCCCGCTGCCGATGTCGCCTCCAGTTGGAATGGTGGAGGCGGTGGCTTCAGCCCCGCGAACTTTTCCAATCTCGGCTACTTCGTTCTCATGCCCAACCCGCGCGGCAGCTTCGGACAGGGCGAAGCCTTCACCCAGGCCAACCGCAAGGACTTCGGCTATGGCGATCTCCGCGATATCCTCGCCGGCGTCGACGCAGTCGCTGCAAAATATCCCATCGATCCGAATCGCATCGGCATCACCGGGTGGAGCTACGGCGGTTTCATGGCCATGTTCGCCGTCACTCAAACCCATCGCTTTCGCGCCGCTGTGGCCGGCGCCGGCATCTCCGACTGGCTCTCCTACTACGGCGAAAACTCCATCGATCAGTGGATGATCCCCTACTTCGGCGCCTCGGTCTACGACGATCCGCAGGTCTACGCCAAAAGCTCGCCCATCGACTTCGTAAAAAACGCAACCACCCCCACGCTCCTGGCAGTCGGCGATCGCGACGGCGAATGCCCCGCGCCCCAGTCCTTCGAGTTCTGGCATGCCCTCCGCGACCTCAACGTCCCCACGCGCCTCGTCGTCTACCCCAACGAGGGCCACGGCTTTACCGATCCCGCACACCTCTTCGACGTCCAGCAGCGCGCCGTAGACTGGTTCGCCCGCTATATGCCCGAGAGCGGGGAACAAGGGAACGAGGGAACAAGGGAGCAAGTCAAATAGCATAAGCGGGAAGCCTCGTCCACCCGCGGCGCAAATCAAGCCGATTACCGATCAAGCCTTACCTGCCAGCGAGAGGCGCTATCCGCTCCCTTGTTCCCTCGTTCTCTGTCTCTTGCTCCCCTCCGTCCTCCCGTCGAGTCTATCCACCAGACTCGTTCCATGCCCGAAAGCGGCCCCATGCTGATAAACTTTGTCTTTGGAGCTTTAGTGTGTGTCTCGTCTCTTCGGCCGCGTGTGGTAGCTGCTGCCGCGGCGCTCGACCGTGGCTGCGCTCCACCTGTGGCGGAGCCGGCCTTGGCCAGCATTGGGGCCGGCAATAACTCATTTTTCTTTACGTGTTCGTAGCGACCGTTCCGCGGTTCGACGGCGCGGAGCGGGGAGGATTCATGCGGCGGTTTCTGACGCTTGTTTGTTTACTTGGCCTGGCCATTCCGGCCGGCATTTCCATCTCCGGGTGCGTGCGCAATCCGCAAGGCAACTACTGTAACGGACTTGGATACGGTCTGAAGACCGATCAGATCTCTCAGCTCACGCTGCAGCCTCTGGTCGGAGGCCTCTCGCTCGCATATGGCCAGACCACCGGAGTGCTGGCGCCCCAGGCCTTCACCTGCAAAGGCGACAACGTCGCAATCCCTCCCGGCCAGATCGACTGGGGCAGCACCAACCGCCAGCTACTCGACATTTCGCCCAGCGGCCAACTCTGCGCCGGTACGTGGAACCGCAATACCGGCGGCGGCATCGCAGACTATACGTATTGCTACTACCCCAATCCATTGCCCTCCAGCAACGGGCTGCCATACGGCGTCGTTTATCTCACCGCCACGGCCTCATCCGTCACCTCGAACCCCGTCGCCGTTTATATTCACGCGCCGGTTACAGCCATGAGTCTAGTCGCCAC
>JBAWFY010000199.1:0-1612 GCA_049592335.1 Occallatibacter sp. | reverse complement strand
CGCGTCCCAGAACCCTCTGGTGGCCCTATGCAGCCGCAGCGGTGGTGCTGACGTTGGTGGTACTGGCCTTTCTGTACACGCTCTCCCACGCGCGCAAGGCGGAGCTGAATACCAGTGCTTCAGTGGCTTCCAGTTCCACCTCGACCAGCTCCCTGAGCTCGGCATCTTCCGCGGAGACGCCAATTCGTATCCTGGCCGGATACAGCGGAAAGCCGCGCATCGATGGCGCCGGAGCCGTCTGGCGGCCCGATAATTATTTTCATTATGGCGGAAACTGGAACCGTCCCCAGGATCCAGTCGCGCGAACCAGCGATCCCATGCTGTTCGACCATTGGCGCAACGGCGACTTTTCCTATGACATCCCCTTGCGCCCCGGCGTCTACGAGCTGCATTTGTATTTCGTCACCGGTGAGCCGCCCTCCAACGGCGCTGTCACTTTTACAGTGAGCATCAATTATCAGAGGGTCTTGTCGGGCTTTGACGTTTATTCCGACGCGATGGGCGCAAACATCGCCGACGAGCGTATCTTTCGCGACGTCAGCCCCGGCAGCGACGGGCTCCTTCACTTGACCTTTGACAGCGAGCGCGGCACGGCTTCGCTGAGTGCGCTGGAAATTCTTTCTGGCACGCCCCACCAACAACTCCCGATTCGCCTGGTGATGCAGCCGGAATCCTTTACCGATCACGGCGGCCAGTTCTGGCATTCCGATAACTACTACATGGGCGGCTACACCTCGGAGAAACGCACCGAGATCGCCGGAACGGCCGACCCAGACGTCTTTGCTGCCGAGCGCTACGGGCATTTCACCTACGCTATTCCCGTGGACACGCGCGACCGCTATACACTGATTCTCCACTTTGCCGAGTTTTACTTCGGACCGGGCGCGTCGGGAGTTGGCGGCGTGGGCAGCCGCGTGTTTCGCGTTTTCTGCAACGGCAATATGCTCCTCGACGATTTCGACATCTATAAGGAAGCAGGCAGTCTGCATGCCCTGACCAAGACCTTCAGCCACCTGAAGCCCACTGCGCAAGGCAAGCTCAACATTACCTTTGAACCCATTGTGAACAACGCCACCGTTTCCGGCATCGAAGTCCTCGACGAATCGCGATAGGGCTGGCGCAACTGTGTGCCGGCTCGCATCCAGCGCAGATTGTGCCCATCCCGTTGCGCGCTTCGCGTTTTTCTTTGATATGCTTGCCAATTGAATACGTTTTCAACGTGGACTGCAGTTTCGGAACCGCGAGGCAATCATCATGTTTTGCAATCGAAGAAGAATCGCGCTCAGCGGGGGGAAGGGCGGCGCAGAAGCTTGGATGTTTCTCATCGGCACGCTCTTCCTTGTTGCCAGTCTCTCGGCCCGCGGACAGGACCACGCAAATGTAACGGTCGATCTCAATCGAACCGTCAACGTCCTGATCGACACATCGCTCGGACTTCCGGCGGTCATGTTTGACGCCAACAGTTTCAATCCGCAGAGCATTCCTTACCTTCGCGCGGCGGGAATCACCTCCGCGCGTTATCCGGGCAACCGCGGCGCGGCCGATCTCTACCATTGGTCCACGAAAGGCGCCACACCCTATCGCGGCGCCGACGCCGGCTTCATGGCCGGCG
>JBAWFY010000198.1:0-5803 GCA_049592335.1 Occallatibacter sp. | reverse complement strand
ATTCCGGCCTGCGCCGTGTGTATATCCTCACGCAGTACAAGGCGCTCAGCCTGAACCGGCACATCCGCGAAGGGTGGACGGGAATTGTGGCGCAGGAGCTGGGTGAATTCTTCGAGTTGATGCCGCCCATGCAGCGCACGGGCGCCAACTGGTACATGGGCACGGCCGACGCAGTCTACCAGAATATTTATTCGATCGGCAGCGAGCAGCCGTCGCAGGTGATCATTCTGTCGGGCGATCACATTTACAAGATGGACTATAGCCGCATGCTCGATTACCACAAGGATACGAAAGCGGAAGTGACGCTGGCAACCTTGCCGGTAGCGCCCGAGGAGGTGTCGCGGTTTGGCGTGGTGGACGTGGGCCCCACGGGCGAGATCCGCGGTTTCCAGGAAAAGCCGCCCTCGACGAACCTACGTTCACCATTCAATGCCAACGCCGTCGATGCTTCAATGGGTATTTACATCTTCAATACGGAAGTGCTGCTAAAGGCGCTGATCGCCGACGCCGACGATCCGGATTCGAAGCACGACTTCGGCCACAACATCCTGCCCAATCTGCTGGGCAAGAAAAAGATGATGGCCTACAGTTTTGTGGACGAGAACAAGAAAGAAGCGCTCTACTGGCGCGACGTGGGCACGCTGGACGCCTACTACGAAGCCAATATGGATCTTTGCTCGGTGTCGCCTGTGTTCAACCTTTACGACAAGAACTGGGCGATCCGCACGCGGGTGCGGCAGTACCCGCCGGCCAAGTTCGTGTTTGGCGAACCGGGACGGTCGGGCATGGCAGTGAACTCGATCATCACCGCGGGCGTGATCATCTCCGGCGCCTCGGTGTACAACTCGGTGCTGTCGCAGGACGTGCGCGTGAACTCCTACTCGGACATCGACGCGAGCATCGTCTTTTCGCACGTGAATATCGGACGGCATTGCCGCATTCGCCGCGCCATCATCGACCGCGACGTGCACATTCCCGAAGGCACGGTGATCGGCTACGATCCGGCCGAGGACAAGCGGCGCTACTTCGTCACGCCCTCGGGGTTGACGATCGTGACGCGCGATGCGTCCTTGTTTGAGAATCCTGTGGACCCGGAGTTTGGGAACAGGTATTGAGAAGCAGGGAGCTAGGGAACAAGGCGAGCCATATTGACGACTGTATTTACAGATGATGCGAAGTTAGGCTATTGAGGCGCGACGATGCGTGACCCGACCTTTACCCAGACGATGCAGATCGGAATCGTGGTGCGCGATCTGGACGCGACGATTCGAAGATATGTCGAAGATTATGGGATCGGTCCATGGACGATCTACGAATTTGGCCCTGACAATGCGAACGATCTGCGCGAATACGGCCAGCCGGTTAAGCGCTCCTGGCGTCTGGCGGTCGCAATGGTTGGCCAACTGCAGTGGGAGCTCATCGAGCCGCTCGATGAGGAGAGCATCTACGCGCGTTTCCTTGCCGAGAAGGGCGGGGGCGTGCACCATATCGCCGTTGCTGCTCAAAGCTTCGACGAAATGCTGGCAATGGCGGCTAAACGAGGAACCGATGTGGTCCTCAGCGGCGAGTTCGAGGGCGTCAAGGTTGCGTATCTTGGCACGGAGCATAATCTTGGCGTGATCCTCGAGATCTTCAGCGGCATGCCCAAAAGCCGAAACTAAGCGGGATCCCGTTAACAAACATAGCGATTGGGCGAATCGACCTGGCGATCAGGCGGCAGGTATGCCGAGGATGTTATAAGCGGGCGCAGTGAGGGGCTGGCGTTTATCGCGTGGCACTTCGCTGTCGAAGAGCGTATAGCCCAGGTCGGCGAGCAGGCGGGATTCTTCGGGCCAATTGAGGCGTGTCAACTCGAAGAGAAGGATGGGGCGCTTGGATTTAAGCATCTGTTGCGCGCCACGAAAGACGGCCAGCTCCGCGCCTTCGACATCGATCTTCAGGACATCGGGCGCGGGAAGGCGTTCGGCCAGCCAGTCGAGCGAGGCGGTGACCACGGTTTCGACGTCGCGCACGCCGCCACCCTGGCTCAACTGAAAACCTTCGAGGGCGTTCGAAGCGCGGCTACGCTGGGCAATCTCAAAATGCGCAAGGCCCAAGTCCTCGGCGATGGCGCAGGAGATGACTTCAACGGGAGCGGCCTGGGGATTGAGGCGCGCGGAGCGCCGCAGAAGGCGCGCCATGACTGCGTCCGGCTCGAAGGCGTAAACGCGGCCTTGAGCACCAGCGAGGCCCGCGGCGGCAAAGGAAAAAAGCCCCATGTTGGCGCCGACGTCCCAGACCACGCTGCCCGGCTTGACTGTTTCCGACGCGTTCCTGAGCAGGGTTTCGTCGGCCCTGATTCCCCGGCTGGGAATCCAGTAGCGCAAGCCGGCTTCGGGAGTGATGTAGAAGCGGCAGCTTCCATAGATTTCAGGCAGGCGATAGGAAAATGATCGGCCGCGGCTCAAGCGTTCGGCAACGGTTCGTAGCAAGCTCACAGCTCATTCTTGCACATAGCAGATTGCGTCCGGTGACGCGGCCCGCAACTGAAGCCGCCGGAAATGGATGCGACTTTTTCCGGGAATGAAAGCCCCTGCTTCTTCCGTTCTTGGCAGAAGGCCTTGGCGCGCGGGAAGATTACCGGAGCTTTTCCCTGGTTCCGTTCAGCGAAAAGCCTCGTACGCAGCGATTCCGCCGCCGGCCGCTACGGCGCCCACCAGGATCGGTACCCAATGACGGACGTGATGCCCGGGCTCGGAACCGGCGCCGATGTACTCTTTTCCCTTCTTCACGCAGGCCACATCCGCGTAGCTGAAGGTCAGCGTCCGATTGCTGTCGATGCTGACGATTTGAAACGAGGCGCTGGAGAGATCGCCCAGAGAACCCAGAGCTTCGCTGTTGTTGCGAAGATCGATTTGGAGGAGGGTTCCGGCGTGGTATCGGGCGAGATGTTTTTGCATTTTTCGCGCGTGCTTCTCGAGCCTGGCCGCGGAATCGGCGCGGCATGAGGGCGCGCAGGCGAAGACGGCCAGGGCGATGGCGGCGAGCAGCAGCAGGTTGCGGCGAACAAGACGGAGACTTCCGGACAGGTTTCCTGTCGAATCAGTTTTCATAGGCCCCCCAAAAAAGAAACCAGGCAATATCGAATCTGATGCAATCCGGCCGCCCGAGCGGATGTGGAAATTTACGGGGAGCCGAATCCACAAACTCTGGTTTTTCGATCGCCGCCGAGCCTTAGCCACGGCGGTCCATGCGGCTTTCACAATAGCACTAAAAGGAGTGCGCGGGCGGCAGGGCTCGAGAACAGCGTTACCTTCGTCATAAAAAGACGCATCCAGAATTGGAGGGGGCGCGCGGATGGAGCGGTCCGCGGTAGAGCCAGTTCGGGAGTACGTCATGCTGTTTCCCCTACCCGAATGCTGCCACTGCGCGGCGGGCAATAGCAGCAAGTCAGCGAGTCAGCGGCCCGAATTGCGCTGTGGAGATATAAACCGTTGCGGCGGGCTGTTTCTCTGCGGTGAAGCGTCCTGCAACGGCGAGTCCTTCTGGATGAGCCTTCACCGCGCGGTCGACGTCATCGCCATCGAACGCGACCACGATAGCGGCGTGAGTGGCAGGAGCCAGAAGCGCAGCGCGCCAAATCGCAAGATCGCTTTCATTGATCGTCTGGCGCAAGGGAATACCCGTATCCGCGACAAGCTCCGGGTACATCGAGGTGTTCATCAGCACCGTCCCGGGGAAATCGCTGCGCAGCAGGTCGCGAAGCAGCGGCGGAATCGCTTCGTCGTAGGGCAGGCGCGCCTCCAGGTTGTACGTGCTCTCCGCGTAGACGATGGGTTCCTGGCGTAGGAGGCTCCAGACATTAACACCCACCAGAAAAAAGAGAACCGCGAAGGCAATCTCCGGCAGGAATTGCGCGAAGCGCCGGCCTTGCCAGCGATCGAGAGCCCCGACGGCGAGCTGCGCGGCGAAGCCCACTCCCACTGCGAACGCGGGCAGCAGTTCCAGGCCGTAGCGCGTGTTGTAGTGGGTGAAAGGCCACCACGCCGGAAAGAAAATGGGCACTGAACCGTAGGCGACCGACCACGTATAAAACGGCACCGGCAGCCAGAGGAGCGCGGTCCAGGCAAGGGCGCGGCGCGATGCGGTTTTTTTTGCAAACCATGTAGCAACGGAGCCAACGACCGCGAGCGCAAGAACCAGATTGCCCCACAAGCTAGCCCACGCAGGAGCAAGAACAGCATCAAGCTCTGAGACCTTGAGATAAAACAAGAGCGCAACCCATGGATTGTGCCAGCCGGGATGGGGCGGACTCGATCCGGCGGCAGACGTGCGCAACTCGATTGCCTTGGCTGAGTAAGGACCGCGCGCGAAAGCCAGCCAGTCGCCGAAGCCCACGGAGTTGTAAACAAACCACGCAATCGGCGCGGCAACCACAGCGGCCGTGGCCAGCCAAAAATAGGGTGAACGGCGCAAACGGCCGCGCCTCAGGAGCGCAATTCCGATTCCCGTCCATGCAATGAGCGCGATGATCCATCCGTCATAGCGCGTAAAGATAGCGGCGATGAGAACTGCCGCGATGCCTTGCAGGCGGCAGCCCTTTGGAGGATCTTCGTCTAAGCACCCATGCCATTCCATAAGCCAAACCACGATCCAGATCATTTCGCAGAGAAAGAGCGGCTCGGTCATAGCCGTGGTTTGCATGTAAAGCAGATTCGGATTAAGTGCGAAGAATGCGAGTGCGAGTGCGGAAGGCGCCGGACTGATCCAGTGGCGCGCGAGGCGATAGATGCCCGCGCAGGAGGCGATGTAGGCCAATGCCGAGGGGATCACTCCCGCAATGCCATTGGCCCACCATGCGTAGTTCTGCACAAATGGAATAAGCAGAATGTGGGGCAGCGGGAGCCACACCGACCCGAGCTCGGTCAATCGTGGAATCCGCGAGTCGAAGACGCGCCTTGCAATGTGCAGATGCGCGACTGCATCGCCGTAGTTGAGCATCGCCCCATGATTCCAGCTCCAAATGATCGCGACGAACGAGGCTGCCATGGCGAAGGCCAGCACGGCAAGGCCTTCGGCGTTCGAGACGCGGCGGTCAGCCAATTTACGCGGGTTCAAGGTGCGTAAGCTCACGGAAGACTTCGAATCGCGCGTCAATTTCCTGGCGCGAAAGCTGCTGCAACCGCTCGGTGCCGAAACGTTCGCAGGCAAACGAACCCATCACAGAGCCGTAGAACATGGCGCGGCGAAAAGCTCCGGGCGTGAGTTCTCGTTGCGAGGCGAGATAACCGAAAAATCCGCCCGCGAAGCTATCCCCCGCGCCGGTAGGATCGATGACGTTTTCCAGTGGCAACGCCGGCGCGCGGAAGGCCTCCGGCCCTTGACCTTTTGGAGTAGAGCTGTGGAACAACGAAGCTCCGTACTCGCCGTGCTTGATCACGAGAAACCGTGGTCCCAGCGCCATCACAGCGCGCGCGGCCTGCACAAGATTGTTATTACCGGCCAGCATCCGTGCCTCGGTATCGTTAATGAGCAGCACGTCCAAACCTTTCAACACTTCAAGCAGCGCCGGGCGATGATCCTTGATCCAGTAATTCATGGTATCGCCGGCGACGAGCTTCACTCCCGGCATGGCCTCGCGCACGCGCCGCTGCAGCACGGGATCGATATTAGCGAGGAAAAGAAACTCAGAGTCGCGGTAGGCGTCGGGGATCTTCGGCTCGAAGGCGGCGAAGACATTGAGTTCCGTGTTACGTGTCTTGGCCTCGTTCAAGTTTTCGAGATACGAGCCTTCCCAGAAGAAGCTCTTGCCTTGTGTATGCTC
>JBAWFY010000197.1:0-2340 GCA_049592335.1 Occallatibacter sp. | reverse complement strand
ACGAATGGACCCAGGAACGGTTTTTGTGCTGGAGAACCAGGCCAAGCTCGGCCAGGCGCAAAACCCTTACGTAGCCGTGATGTCGTGCCCGCGCTGCGGCACATTGGGGCTGATTACCCGCCGCCAGCTCTACGGCGGAGAGACGATGATTTGCGGAGGCGAATCCTGCTCGGCTGAGTACCGGCTGGATGGCGATGATATTTGCTACCGGGCGGCGCAGTAAGACAGCCGTTAGCTGTCAGCTCTCAGCTCTTCCGTGCTGAGGACTCCGCGGCGGGAATAGCGGGCGCGAGTTGCGCCACGATTTCCAGGCTCTTTGCTGAAAGCTGAGCTTACTGCTGCAACTTGTAATCCGCGTTGGCGACTTTGGCGCCGGCCTGCTGCGGCGTGGGAAGTTGCGAGCGGTCCCATCCTCCACCCAGGGCCTGCACCAGCTCGACGGACGAAGTCATCTCCTCCACTTCAAGCGCATTCAGTGTCTCCTGATTATTGAGCAGCGTAGTCTGCGCGACGACGACATCGACGTAGGGATCGACGCCGGTGTTGTAGCGCACCAGTTCCAGATTCAGATAATCCTGCGAGTCCTGCACCGCGCGCTGCTGGCGGATGATCTGCTGCGAGTAGATGCGCGTGGCCGCCATCGAGTCCTCAACCTGCTGGAACGCGGTGAGCACGGTTTGCCGGTAGGAGGCGAGATCGGCGTTGTACTGGGCGGAGTATTGATTCAGCTCGGCGCGATAGAGGCCGCCGTCGAAGACAACCTGGGAGGCGCTCGGTCCGATCGACCATACGCGGCTGGGCCAATTGAAGAGGCTGGTCAACGCGGAGCTCTCGAATCCTCCACTGGCGCTGATGGTGACCTGCGGGAAAAACGCGCCGTAGCCGATGCCGATGGTCGCATTGGCCGCGGCCAGGGTGCGCTCGGCAGCGGCAATGTCGGGGCGGCGCTCGATCAGCTGCGAAGGCACGCCGGTGGGAATGGCGGGCGCGGTGTACACCATGGGCTTCACGGAAATCGAGAAATCGGTCGGGATCTTTCCCAGCAGCATGGCAATGGCGTGCTCGTACTGCGCGCGCAGCAGACCCACGTTGATGGCAGCGGACTGTGCGGCTTCGAGTGTGGTCTTGGCTTCGGCTACGGAGATATAATCGCCCACGCCCGTGTCGTACTGGGCCTGGTTGTAGTCGAGCGATTTTTGATCGGCCGCGACCGTCTCATTGAGAATCTTCTGCAGCATGTCCTGGCCGCGAATCTCGAAGTAATATTCGGCGAGGCTGGACTGCTCAGTGAGCTTTTCGACCTCGAGATCGGCAGCGCTCGCCTGTGAGGCGTATTGCGCTTCTCGCACCTCATTGCGAATCTTTCCCCAGAAATCCGGCGTCCATGAGACGTCCAGCGGAGCGTTCCAGAGCGAAGATGTCTGTCCGACGTTTGCCTGCGAGGAATTGTGCAATGTGCCGGATGTTTTGGACCGGTTCCACGCTGGATTAGCGGTGATGGTCGGCCAAAATTGCGCGCGCGCCTCGGCAATCTGGGCGCGGGCAGCCATGTAATTCTCAAAGTACTGCTTCAGGTTCTGGTTGTTGACGTTGAGTTGTTCTTCGAGGGACTTGAGCTCGGGATCGTTGAAGACCTCCCACCAGTTGCCGCGCAGCATCGCGTCCTGCGGGCTGGCCACCTTCCATCCGTCGGTGTCGTGAAAATTGACGGTCGATTCCTTGTAGTTGGGCGCGGTGACGGCCGGCGGCGCAGGCGCGTGGTACCGCGGGCCGACGCGGCAGCCGGAGGCCAGCGCAAGCAGACTCAGGGCGGCGATCAAAAGCGTGGAACGAATCTTGAGCTCAGGCATGGCGAACGTCCTTCTCTTATTACGACGAGACCGTTTGTTGCGCGACGGGCGGCAGAGTGTCGTGGGTTCTGCCCAGTGCCGACAGGCGCAGCCGGTCCATGACCAGGTAAACCACAGGAGTTGTGTAGAGGGTGAGCAACTGGCTCAGAACCAGCCCACCCACGATGGTGATGCCCAAGGGCTTGCGCAGCTCCGACCCGGTGCCGGAACCGAAAGCCAGCGGCAGCGCTCCGCAGATGGCCGACATGGTGGTCATCATGATGGGCCGGAAGCGGAGCAGACAGGCCTGGAAGATGGCCTCACGCGTCGACTTGCCTTCGAGTCGCTCGGCCTGCAGCGCAAAATCGATCATCATGATGGCGTTTTTCTTCACAATGCCGATGAGCAGAATGATGCCGATGATCGAGATGACGTTGAGATCCATGTGGAAGAGCATGAGGGCCAGCATGGCGCCCGCGCTGGCCGAGAATACCGTGGAGATGATGGTGAG
>JBAWFY010000196.1:0-5760 GCA_049592335.1 Occallatibacter sp. | reverse complement strand
GTCCTCACCAATCCCGTGATCGAGGAATTCACCTACAAAATCGAGTAGCTCCGCCGCTCACCCGCTCAGTACCACCGCGTTGTAGAGCATGTGCAGGATCACCGCGGGCGCCAGCTTTCCGGTTTTCTTGAAAAGCATGCAGTTGGCCGCGCCCAGCAGAAACACCGGAAACCACGACAGCACCGGATGATAGATCGCGAAGAAAGCCGCGCTTCCGACAATGGCGCGCCAACCACCCCATTCCCGGTCCAAAGCGCGAAACAGCAAACCTCTGAAGAGATATTCCTCGGCAAACGGCGCAAAACCTACCGCCATGATCATGTACCAAAAGTGCAAATTGGGGATCATGGCCATCTGTTTCTGCGCCTCGTGTAGAATCTCAGCCGTCGCGGGCACCAGCCCCAGCAAGAACAAATAGCCATGCGCCAGCAGGCCGAGCGCCATTCCGCCCGATGCGCCCATCAGCAATGCGGGAGCGGTGCTGCCGTCCGCCAGTCCATACCGCCGCAACCACGATGCGCTTTCTTCCGTGTGCTCACCCTCGGCGCGCCACACCCAGATGTCCTGCATCCGCACGTCGCGATTGCGCAGAAAATTCGCGACCAACAGCGAAATCGCAATCGTCGAGATCCCGTAGCTGAAGGCCTGCACAAGAGCGAGATGCTCGCGGCCCGCAAGGGCCAGAAGTGTGCCGGAAAGGAACGCGGAGGCCTCCACCATAATGCTGATGGAAATCATGGCGTGCATCAGCGTGGGCGGTTGTGGCAGCTTCTCCGACCACGGATCGTAAAGGAAGGGAAGCCGTGCGCGGAAGTTCTGCCACATCGCCGCCGCCGTAATGTAGGAGTACACAATTCCGATAATTGCCAGCTGCCACTGGCCCGTCACGATCCCGATCGCGAACGTCAGCATGCCCAGTTGCGCGGCCCATCGCCGCCCCTTCGGCACGCGTTCGGTTTCGCCCGATTCCCCGGTCACCGTCACCAGCGTCACCGATTTCTCGGCCATGCTGCGCGAGAAAAAGTACCATCCCACGCCCACCAGCGCAATCCTCCACAGATCGCCGGGAAACACCCACGCGGCGTAACCCAGCACCAGAATCACCAGCACGCTCGAGATTCTCGACCAGAGCCACGCTTTTGCCTTCAACAGCTCTTCCAGCCCTCTGGGCCAGGTGAGCGCAATCCACAGTGCAGAGCCCTCCGACTGCAAAGACTTCGGCCCCAGGACCCACAGAAAATACGTTCCGAAAAAAATCGCCACGCCGCACAGCGAGTTCCATGCCGCCTGCGCATGAGCCAGCAGACCGCGCAGATTAAACACCTGCAGGCCAGCTACAGAAAGAGGAATCAGGATGGTCTGCACAATCGCGCTGCGATCCCGCGCGAACCACAGAAACTCTTTGCGATACAGCGGATCTTTGCCGAAGTGCACCTGCTTCACTTTGCCGGCCGCAGCCACGCGCGCGTCAAACTGTCCACTCAATCCGCGCTCCGTGGCCCAAACGCTGAACCACACCGCCCCTCCGGTTACCACAGTTGCGGCAAACCAGCAAGTGAGCAGGCCCTGAAGGAACGAGAACGTCCCATCGGGCCGCTCGCCGAGAAACAAACCTAGCCACGGCCAGGGTGCCCGCGCGAGAAGCGATAGAAATCCCGCCATGAAGGTGACGACCTTCGGCACAAAGAAGAGCGCGCCCACGGCAAACAGCATCAATGAGGTGTAGCCGAACCAGCTCATCAGTCCGACAATCGCGCCGCGCGAGCGCGGCGAGCAGCGCAGCAATACGCCGATCTCAAGCGCTTTGCCCATGCAGGCCAGCGCCACCGTAAGCGGAACACCAATAAGGATGGCAGCAATGAATCCTGTGCCCACGTCGTACGTGATGCCAAACAGAATTCCGGCAAACAGCGGCGCGCCCCAGTAGCTGGGATTCGCGGCCATCGGCGAGAGCATCTCTGCCAGAAACATTGCGCCCGGCGGAACGGGATGGCTCAACACCCATTCCCACATCGGGTGCCGGCGGCGCTGCATGTCCATCTCCAGGCCCTCGCCCTGGAACGTCAGCATCACGGCCCACCACAACAGCGTGATCGACCCCACGCAGGCCGCCAATCCGCCGTGCGCAAGTGCCTTCAGCCCCGGCGCCGCCACTCTCGTGGACGCAAAGTTTTCCGTACCGCTTTCCTCGAACGTCCGCCGGAGCTTGCGCTGGATCTCCGCGGAAGATCCCCCATATTGGTCGGAGATTTGTTTCGCTTCCAAAGCGAACCCCGAGTACGGATTCGAATTTGCGTTCATGTCATCGGGCGAGTTCCTCAGCGACTCGAGGAACGAATAACTGACCACAACTTTGCCCTGCCGTTCCGCCTCCGCCCGCTGCGCGGCTTTCACTGCGATTCCCACGCAAGCCGCCGCAGCCCCATGAATGAAGAGCATGAAGAGCACAAAGAAGAAAAATCCAAAGTTGCCGAAATTCGTGGCCTTGCCCTTGCCGCGCTTGTTGAGCAGTTCCTGCTGCCGCCGTCGCCGCCCGTGCGAGCGTTTGCGCGCAGCGCCAAGCAGCAGCCCCACCGATTTCAGGAAGCCGGGCCGGCCTTTCGCAGTTGCGCTCATTATTGTGGCGGCCTTGCCGTCAATTTCAGGAAGATCTCTTCGAGATCGGCGTGGCCATGGCTCGCGCGCAGTTCGTCAATCGAGCTGTTCGCCACCACCACGCCCTCGTTGATGATCACCGCATGCGAACACAGCCGCGTCACGTGGTCCATCAGGTGCGTCGAGAACAGCACCGTCTTGCCTTCGCGCGCCATCTCGAAGATCAGCTCGTAGAACTGGTGCGTCGACTCCACATCCAGCCCATTCGTCGGCTCGTCCAGCACCAGCACCCGCGGCTGATGCAGCATGGCCATGATGAGGCCAAGCTTCTTCTTCATGCCGCGCGAGTACTCCTCGGCGTAGTTGTCCATGTCCTCAGCCAGCCGCAGGCGCGCAATCAACGGCTCCACGCGCGCCATCGCATCATCCACGTCGACCCCGTGCATCGCAGCGCTCAGTCTTAGATGCTCCCGGCCCGAAAGATAGGAATAGAACACCGGCTCGTCCGGCAGGAAACCGATCAGGCGCTTGACCTCGACGCGATCGTCGAACGCATCGCGGCCATCCACAAGAACGCGCCCCTCTGTGGCCTTCAAAATCCCCATCAGCAGCCGGAACAAAGTCGTCTTGCCGGCCCCGTTAGGGCCGAGCAGCCCGCAGATCTGTCCTGCCGGCACGCAAAACGAAACATCCGTCAGAGCTTTCTTTTCCCCGAATGTTTTGCCGATGTGCTCCACCAGAACCAGATCGTGGCCGGCAAAAGCATTGCCGGCCACTGCAACTCCGGTCTGTGTCTCTCCGTCGAGCGCAGTTGCATTGGCTCCGTAGAGGGCAGGTGAAAGGGAAGGTTCTTCGCTCATAGATCCTCAGCAGCTTGCATCGGATGTAAATTCGCGCCAGAAAATATTGATCCAGCTTACTACACATCCTCAAATTAGGTCTGGATCACCGCGCCGGAGGCGCAGTGGTGGTTAGCCCCGCGCTTTCGCGTGGGGAAGGCAGATTCCATAAACTGATTTCGGAGTCCCGTAGGGACGGCGCGACGACGTCTCTTTAGATAGACTGAACGACACTTTTTGAAATCCTCACGCACTGTGCGTCCGCGCGTCCGCACCTCATCCCGCCAGGCTCTTCTTCACCAGCTCGCTCACCAGCCGCCCTTCGGCGCGCACGCCAGTCGCCTGAATTTTCGCTTGCACCGCTTTCATCGATGGCCCCATGTCTTTCACTGTCGGCTTGTGACCAAGCGAAACTTCCAATTCCGTCAGCGCCTCCGCCACCAGCTTCGCCAGTCCCGCTTCATCCAGCGCCTTGGGCAGGAACTCCTCGATCACCACAATCTCCGCGGCTTCTTTCGCCGCCAGATCCGGCCGGCCGCCGTTCGTGAACTGCTCAATCGAGTCGCGCCGCTGCTTGATCATCGTGGCCAGCACTTGCTCGGATTCAGCTTGCGTCAGCGCCGCGTCAATCTGCTTTTGCGTCCCGCGCTTCTCGATGGCTTTGTTCATCAGCGCAGACTTGATCAGCCGCAGCGTCCCCGTGCGCTCCACGTCGTGCGCCTTCATGGCGGC
This sequence comes from Occallatibacter sp., assembly GCA_049592335.1. Lineage (GTDB taxonomy): Bacteria > Acidobacteriota > Terriglobia > Terriglobales > Acidobacteriaceae > Telmatobacter. The sequence continues at coordinate 1,594 of JBAWFY010000196.1, read as the reverse complement.
AACGATCTGCTGGCTGATCTGTGCTTCGAGCGTCGCGGTTTCGGTCATTTCATCCACTCCTTTTCACAAACTGTCCGAACGTAATTGTAACGATTTTGGTGACTTAGCGGCAAAATTGCCGATTTTCTTCTAAACTGTATCTCTTCTTCGATTTCCACATAAAGATAAAATCACAAAAGTCACATAATTGTGTATTATGTGTTTGAGGATAAAGTTTCTACTACCCACCAAATTGCTCCAAAACCAGGAAAACACGAGGGAAAAATGATTCGCAAGACTCGCCTTTTCACTCCCGGTCCAACGCCGCTGCTCCCGGCAGCCCAATTTGCCATGGCCGCGGCCGACATTCACCACCGCACCGCTGAGTTTCGCGCCCTCTTCCAAAAGGTTTTAGCCCAGCTCAAGGTCTTCGTCGGCACGAAGAACGATGTGCTGCTGCTCTCCTGTTCCGGCACGGGTGCGATGGAGGCGTCGATCGCGAACCTCACCTCGCCCGGCGACAAGGTGCTTGTGCTCACGGCCGGAAAATTCGGCGAGCGCTGGACCGGTCTGGCCAAGGCTTTCAATCTCGAGCCGGACGTTTTGACCGCTCCCTACGGCGAAACCTTCGACCTCGCCAAGGTACGCGCGGCCCTCAAGCCCGAGCACAAGGTCATCTACACGCAGGCCACGGAAACATCCACCGCCGCGCGGCATGACATTCAAGCGATCGCGAAGCTGCGCGATGAAGTCGCTCCGAACACATTGCTCGTCGTCGACGGCATCACCGGCCTCGGCACCACGCACTTCGACGTGGACGGCTGGGGCATTGACGTTCTCATCGGCGGCTCGCAAAAAGCCGTCATGATTCCGCCGGGCCTCGCTTATCTGAGCGTCAGCGAAAAGGCGTGGGCGGCAATGGAGACCTCAAAGAATCCGCGCTATTACTTCGACCTGCGCAAAGAACGCAAGAACGCCGTCAAGGGCGAGAGTGCCTACACGCCGGCAGTCGCGCTGGTTGCCGGTCTCGGCGCCGCGCTCGATTACATTGCCGGCCAGGCGGGCGGCGATCTCGAAAAAGGCCGCATCGCGCTCATCGACAACGCGCAGGTGAATGCCGAAGCCACGCGCGCGGGTCTCGTTTCGCTGGGCTTCACGCTCTTTGCGCCCACCGCGCCCGCAGCCGCGGCCACGGCCGTCAAAGTGCCGGAAGGCATGGACTCGGGCGCAGTCGTGAAAGCACTCAAGGCCAGGTTCGCGGCCGTCATCGCCAACGGTCAGGGCGAGATGCAGGGCAAAATCTTCCGCGTCGCGCATCTCGGCTTCTTCGACTATCTCGACACCGTGGCCATGCTCGGCGCCATGGAGCACATCGCCAAGGACACGCTAGGCCTGCCGGTCAAGTGGGGCCAGGCCGTAGCCGCAGCCCAGGAAGTGTACGCAAAAGCAGCCGCTAGCTCCTAGCCGCTAGCTTATTCGCGGCCCGTTGAGGCACGCTTTTCGACCCTTGCGGTAGAGAAACGTCAAGGGCAAGGTCTCAACGGGAGACTTGAGAATCTTGTTTTTCAGCTTTTGGCTAGAGGCTAGAAGCTAGCAGCTAGGAACTGTTTTCGAA
>JBAWFY010000195.1:0-13585 GCA_049592335.1 Occallatibacter sp. | reverse complement strand
CTCAGATATTGATTCATTGGAAAGGCAAGGTTCAGGATTCCGAACGAGGCGACGTAATAGGCCCCGAGAAGCAAAACACGTTTAACGTTCGGATGCATTGCCGCCATTCTAGATGTCCGCCGCCTCTCCGCCAAATCCCCGCTTTCGCACGCCCCAAGCTAGAAACTAGGAGCTAGCAGCTGCCTCATCGCCCATACACATAGATCCCGCACAGCGTCGTCGTGTTCTGCATGGCGTCGAAGGCGAAGGTTGGCATGTCGTCTCCGGAGAAGAACGCAACTTTCAGCGCGCGTCCTGTGGCGTAGGTCGCCATCCACTGCGTCTCCTGGTCGCCGCACAGCGTGTTTTTACGCACAATATATTGGTGCGGCGGCACCTTCAGGCGATAGAGCGTGCCCTCGATCCCCGCATTCACATCGGCGTCGAAGACAGCGCTTACTTCGACGGGCTTCAGCCGGCGAATCTGCGCAATAGGAAAGGTCGCGAAGTTGATCGTCACCTTGGCCTCGCCGATTGCAATGTCGCCCGTAACCGCGCGCGCCTCGGCGCTCGCCGACCTCCAGTAGCCGCGGTCCTCCTGCGCGTGTGCGCTCGCCGCCAGGCACATCGCAATCAATCCCACCGCGACAATCGCCGCCCGCTTCTTCACTCTTTCACTTCCTTCACTCGCTTCACTTTCTTCACTCTGTCACTTCTCGGCCGGTTCACGACCCGCACTCTGTGAACTGCGAGCAAAGAACTGTAAACTACCATCCCAGCACAACCGCAAATACCAGAGGCGCCACAATGCTGGCGTCGCTTTCGATGATGAACTTCGGCGTCTTCTCTCCCAGCTTGCCCCACGTGATCTTTTCGTTCGGCACCGCGCCCGAATACGACCCGTAGCTTGTCGTCGAATCGGAAATCTGGCAGAAGTACGCCCACAGCGGCACGCCATCGCGCTGCAAATCCTGGTGCAGCATCGGCACCACGCAAATCGGGAAATCCCCCGCAATCCCGCCGCCGATCTGGAAGAACCCGAGCGGCGTCTTCTTGGTCGTCTCCGTATACCACTCGGCCAGCTCCATCATGTATTCGATGCCCGTGCGCACCGTGTGCACTTTTTTCACGTCGCCCGAGATGCAATGGCCCGCGTACATGTTGCCGAGCGTCGCGTCCTCCCAGCCGGGCACGAACATGGGCAGATTCTTCTGCGCAGCAGCCAGCAGCCAGCTGTTTTTGGGATCGATCTGGTAGCTTTTCTCAAGCACGCCGGAGAGCAAAATCTTGTACATATATTGATGCGGGAAGAAGCGCTCGCCGGACTTGTCGGCCTTCACCCATTCGGCCAGCACCTCATTTTCGATACGCCGCATGGCTTCCATCTCGGGAATGCACGTATCAGTCACGCGGTTCATGTGCCGCGCCAGCAGCGCTGCTTCGTCAGCCGGCGTCAGGTCGCGGTAGTGCGGGACGCGTTCATAAAAGTTGTGCGCGACGAGGTTGAAGACGTCCTCTTCGAGGTTCGCGCCAGTGCAGCAAATGCCGTGAATCTTGTCCTGGCGGATCATCTCGGCCAGCGACAGGCCCAGCTCAGCCGTGCTCATGGCTCCGGCAATGGTTACAAACATCTTGCCGCCATCGGCCAGCAGCTTGTTGTAGCCCTCCGCCGCATCCACAAGGGATGCAGCGTTGAAATGACGGTAGTGATGTTTGATGAAATCGGAAATTGGTTTCATGACGTCCTCAATTGGCTCCAAATCTCCATCCTAAATCAGCAATATCGACGTCCTGTGAATTGGAGGGAATAAGGGGTGTGGGATGGCTGAACCGCGGCAACGGGGCTATACTCTTCCCATTCAGAACAAGTTCGGGCGGCGCTGAAACGGAATCCGCTTTGATGCAGCCGGGCCGGGGCAATTCGGTTCGTTTGCCGGAAGGAACGACGATGCGACCCTTTGCGCCGGTCATACTGGCCGTCCTGTCTCTTGCGGTGCTCTCGCTGCCCAGTTCGGCGCGGGCACAGAGCACTGACGAGAACGGCCGGAACTGCGACCGCTCTGATGACCCCGACATCGCCATTGCAAGCTGCACCGCGCAGATTCAGTCAGGGCAGGAGACTACCGGGAACCTGGCTATCGAATACAGCAACCGCGGCGGCGCATATCAAAAGAAGAAGCAAGACGATCTGGCCCTTGCAGATTTAAATCAGGCCATCCGGCTCGATCCCAACCTTGCCACTGCGTTCAACAATCGCGGCACCGTGGACAGCGACAAAGGCCAGCTTGACACGGCCCTTGCAGATTACAGTCAGGCCATCCGCCTCGATCCCAATCTTGAAAAAGCTTTCTACAACCGTGGCTGCGTGTACAACGACAAAGGCCAGTATGACGCGGCGATCGCAGACTTCGATCAGGCTATCCGCCTCAAGCCCAATTTTTCCGATGCTTTCAACAATCGCGGTGCCGCGCACGACGCCAAGGGCGAGAAGGACATCGCGATATGGCAGCAGTCGGTGCAGGGACAAGCCGTGATCACCACGCTGCAACTGATACGCGACGACGCGGAGTCCATCGGAACCGCGCCGGGAGACCATGGTCCGGTGCTGCAATACTCCATAGGCGGCACAAAAGTCTCGGACTCGGGCGTCGTCATCGCGGACCTCGTTTCAAGTCCGGCATACCTCCATACGCTTGCTGTCGCGCTGGCGGGAAACATTTGCGTTAGTCCCCCAGTGGCGGCGTTCTTCGAGAGCCTTGGCCAATCGGGCGCAGGAACCAAGTGATGTTTCGCGCAGACTGAGAGCTCCCCTTGCGCAATGAGCAGCAAATTAGAGCAGTTTCGACTTTAGATTCCTTGCGCGATATTAGAGGCGTAAATTCCTGAAGCTGGATATTTCATTTTCCGCCCCCCGTCTCGGCGATGGCGGCCGCAGTCTGCCATGGCTTTCCTTGCTGAAATGTAGCGTACCCTGGGGCCCGGTTGTGATGTAAATCGCCGCGCTTGTGACACCTATCACTGCCGCCCAAGCCAGAAAGGAATCACCTTGAAGGTGCGATCCCCCGCAAGATGGATGGGCTATGAGGGTGGCTCCGGAAGGGAACAGCCCGCGAGCGCTTGTGCTCGCTTTCGCCCAAGGGAAGGAAGGCGGCGGAATGAAGCAAGCCGCAGGGCTAAACTCGCGGGGGCTAAAGCCCCGAGATAACCGTTACGAATTTGCGGCGCGGCTGAAGTCGCGCCCTGATACGACACAAAACCCGGGAGGCGCTTCCCCGATGATTGAAAGACAAAGCGGGTGCGGAATGGCGCGCCGTTTTCCGAAAGGCATGATTGCCGTCGTGCTTCTCGCGGTGGTGGGGATTGCCTTGCCGAGCGGATTGCGCGCGCAGGACTGCCTGAGCTGCCACGGCGACTCGAGCATGACCGACGCGAATGGCCACAGCATCTTTGTGGACGCGTCGAAGTTCGGCTCGAGCATTCACGGGAGCCTCGAATGCGCGAACTGCCATGCGGACATCAAAGGCTACCCGCATCCCGACAAGATTGCACCGGTGGATTGCAAGACCTGCCACGCCGATGAGGCCGACCAGCTCAAGTCCAGCGTCCATGCCGACCGCGCAGAGCATCCCTGTACCATCTGCCACGGCAACGCTCACGAAATTTTTCCCAAGACCGACGCGCGCTCGAATGTGTATCCGCTGAACGTGCCCAGGACCTGCGGCCAGTGCCACGGAAACAACGGCATGGCGGGCAAGCATGGATTGGCCAGTGTTTATCCGAATTACATCGATTCGATTCACGGTTTCGCGCTGAGCAAGGAGGGATTGCTGGTTGCGGCTAACTGCCAAAGCTGCCACGGCTCACACAAAATTCTGAGCCGCAACAATCCCGCGAGTCCAACCTACAAATCCAACGTCCCGCAGACTTGCGGCAACTGCCACGCCAAGATCAACGCCGACTACCAGGCAGGCGTTCACGGGCAGGCCATCGCCAAGGGCGACATGAAAGCGCCCGTCTGCTCCGACTGCCATACGGCGCACGCGATTCTGCAGCCGACCGAATCCGAATTCCGTATGCAGTCCACGCCCATCTGCGGCAACTGCCACAAGGACAAGTTCTCGACTTATCGCGACACCTTCCATTCGCAGCTCGGCTCGCTGGGCGGTTACGTGGAGACAGCGCGCTGCTGGGATTGCCACCAGGCGCACGACGTGCGGCCGGCGCGCGACCCGAGTTCACCGATTAATCCGGCGAACCTGATCGCGACCTGCGGCCGCTGCCACGCCGGCGCGAACGCGAGCTTTGTGAAGTACCAGCCGCACGCCAACGCGCGCGACCGGAAGCTGAACCCCGGGCTCTATTTCGTGCGGCTGTTTATGAACCTGCTGCTCGCCAGTGTGCTCACCTTCTTCCTGCTTCACACCATCCTGTGGCTCATCCGCTCTCGCTACCAGCAGATCAAAACCAGGAACGGCAGTGGAGGGAAAAATGCCTGAGCTTGAGACAGCAAACCCTGAGTCGAATTCGAGCGCCGTCGAAAAATACTACGTGCGCTTTACGCGCGAGCAGCGGTACATGCACGCGGTGCTCTTCACTACGTTTCTGGGCCTGGCTGCCACGGGCATTCCCATGCGCTTCAGCGAGAGCTTCTGGGCGCGCAGATTTGCCGCCGGTGTAGGCGGATTCGGCTCCATTCTCTTTCTGCACAAGTTCTTTGCCGTGCTGCTGACCATCGCGTTCCTGATTCACGTCAAGGACATCTTCCAGCGCGCAATCATCAACCGAGAAAAAGGGATCTTCTGGGGGCCGACTTCGATGGTCGCCAACTGGAAGGACGTCAAGGACATCTTCGGCCACATGCGCTGGTTTCTGGGCCTTGGGCCAAAGCCTAAGTTCGATCGCTACGCCTATTGGGAGAAGTTCGATTACTGGGCAGTGTTCTGGGGCATGATCGTGATCGGCTTTTCAGGCTACGCCATGTGGTTTGCGCCGTTTTTCGCGCATTTTCTGCCGGGATGGGCGCTGAATGCAGTGCTCGTCATCCACAGCGAGGAAGCCTTACTTGCAGTCCTGTTCATTTTCTCGATACACTTTGTCAATACACACCTAAGACCGGATAGTTTTCCTATGGATATGGTTATTTTTACAGGCGTAGAGAGCCAAGAGGAATTCCAGCACAAACGAGCTCTGGAATTCGAGCGCAACACGAACCACGGCGAACTCGAAAAGAAGGTTGGCCTCGCGCCGCCGCTATGGCTCGTAAACTTTTCAAAAGTGGTGGGATTTACGGCGATCTTCATCGGCCTGACGTTGCTGGTTCTGACGTTGACGGCGTATTTCAGTTAACCAGTAGCCGGCGGCTGCGATTGGCTACTGGGCTAGAGGCTACCGGCTACAAGCTGCCTTCAGAAGCGGAACGTTGAAATCGTTCCGACCGGCCTTTGTGACACGAGTCACGGCGGGATTCTTCAATCGAGCATTTGCTCAAGATGTGAAGCTTTTTCGCGGGTCATCCGCTCGCTTGTTCGTTCTTGTCTTTCTCGCCTGGGCCACCAACGCAGTCTCCGCGCAAAAGCTCAAGGACGCAGACTGTCTCACGTGCCACGCCGATCCGACATTGAGTACAACAGACGCGAATGGCGCGACGGTGAGTCTCGCGGTTGACGCCAACAAGTTCAAGCGCTCGGTGCACGGGCGCTTGTTGACGTGCGTGGACTGCCACAAGGACGTAAAGAGCCTGGCGCACGACAATCCGCCGGAAAAGGTGAGCTGCGCCCAGTGTCACGCCGATGCCGCAACAGCTTACGCGCACTCGACGCACGCCAGCGTGGACAAGAGCGGAAAGATTCCTGCCAGTTGCCAGGATTGCCACGGCGACGCGCACCAGATCGAAGGCGGCGGCGACCCGAAGTCGCCCGTAAACCACGCGAACATTCCGGCCACCTGCGGCCGCTGCCACGGGCAGACGTTCCTGATGGATTCGAACGGCGAGAGCACGCAACCTTTCGTCTCCTATCAATCGAGCGTGCACGGGCGCGCGGTAGCGAACGGGTCGCAAAACGCCGCGGTGTGTACCGACTGTCACGGAACGCACGCGATTCTGCCTGCCAACGATCCCAAATCGCCGATCTCGAAGTTCAGGGTTGCCGAGACCTGCGGCGCCTGCCACGCGGAAGTGGCAGACACCTTCAACGTGAGCATTCACGGGCAGGCGCTCGCGCGCGGCAACGCGCTTGCGCCCACATGCACCGATTGCCACGGCATTCACTCCATTAAGCGGCACACCGATCCTAACGCTCAGGTGGCGGAGCAGAATCTCTCGCGCGATATTTGCGCGCGCTGCCATGCCGGCGTGCGGCTTTCGCAGGAGTTCGGCGTGCCTGCCAATCGCGTGACGACTTACTTTGACAGCTATCACGGGCTGGCCGCGGAGGGCGGATCGATGGTAGCAGCGAACTGCTCCAGCTGCCATGGCGTGCACAACATTCTGCCCTCGAGCGATCCCCACTCGACGATCAATGCGGCCAATCTCGACGCCACGTGCGGCAAATGTCACAAAGGCGTGACGCAGAAGTTCACGCGCACGCCGGTACACCTGGTGGACGGCGGGCGTGCCAACGATATCGATTCCGTTGCCGTGCACTGGGTGCGCGGAATTTACATTGTCCTGATTCTGCTCGTGATCGGAGCCATGTTCCTGCATAACGCGATCATCTGGCGCTTCAAGGCTGTAGCGCGGCGGCGCATGATGAATCCGTTCATGACGCGCATGACGGTAAACCAGCGTTGGCAGCATCTGTTGCTGCTCACAAGCTTCATGGTTCTCGTCATCACCGGCTTTGCGCTCAAATTCCCTGACACGTGGTTCGCGCACACTCTGGGCATGGGCGAGCACCTGCGCGGCATCATTCATCGCATTGCGGGCTGCGTGCTCATCGGCGCGGGGATTTATCACGTGTTCTATCTGGCCATGGCACCCGAGGGCCGGCGGCTGCTACGCGACATTGCGCCACGGCCAAAGGATGCCTTCGACGCCGGGGGTACGATGCTCTACTACCTTGGATTGAGCAAGCAAAAGCCGAAGTTCGGACGCTTCAATTATGCGGAGAAGGCCGAGTACTGGGCGCTGGTGTGGGGCACGGCGCTGATGGGACTGACGGGCATCATGATCTGGGCCAAGGTCTGGGTTGGCGACCTACTGGCGCGCTGGTGGGTCGATGTGGCCACGGCGGTGCACTTTTACGAGGCAATTCTGGCTACGCTGGCAATTCTTGTGTGGCACTTCTACCAGGTCTTCTTCGATCCCGATGTGTATCCCATGAACTGGGCGTGGTGGGACGGCAAGATGCCGGAGGAGCAGTATAAGCACGAGCATGAGCTGGATGGGGAATCGCTGACTGACGCCGAAAAGGCGAGCCATGCTGAAGATCCCCGGCACGAAGCCTGACCCGGAACTGCTGCCATGCGTAAGGCGCGATGGGAGCAGATCTGTTACACACTCGAGCAATGGACTAGCGTCCCGACGCTAGCCGTTTCTCTGAGTTACATAGCTGAAGCTATAGGATCTTTATTAATCACCGAAGAAATTAAAGATGAGAATAAGCTCATCTTTTTGCCAGGTGCAATGTTGAAGCTGATAGATTTCCAGTTTAGGCGTTGGACGAAGCTGGCTTGACATCGCGAATGCCGCGCGGTAAAGTCCTCTGGACTATTCAAAACCCCCCGCACAACCTATGAAAGGTGAATTGCACATGGAACAGGCTCGGTGGTTTCGTGGATTCGGATTGGCAATCCTGGTTTCGACGTTCGGAGGCGCCTTGAGCGCGCAGTCTGGTGATTTGGCGGCCATTCAGCAAAAACTCAACACGCAATTCAAGCTGACCACGACGATGGCTGACCGTTCCGACATTGTGACTGCCGGCGATGTGGTCGCAATCCACAAGTCCGGGCTGATCATGTATGCCGTGGCCTCACCCATGCCGCCGTCGAATACGTATAAGAACGGAAAGATCGGACAGGGATGGGGTGGTTTCGGCCACGATCTGGCGATCAGTATGGCGACGCCGGGAGGGGGAACGGCGGCTAGTTACCCGCACCGGACCTTTGTAGCGGAGGAAAAGTGCTGGATTACCGGGATTCAGGTACAAAAGGACGGAGTACTTCTCCAGCTTTACAGCGACCCTTACGACGACATTCGTTACTATGCGACCCTGAAAATACTCTTTCCCAACAAGAAGGAAGTACCGTCACCGGACGTGGCATTGCAAACGGTGGCCGAGGTGCTGACGGTGGTTCCGCAGGATCAAGCTGCACCTGATCAGGGAAGCCAAGGGGGACAGCCGACACCGAGTGCTCAGCCGGCAGGGACCCCGATCCAGTATGTAATGCAAGGGGGAACGGGCGGCCGCCTGATTCTGTTCCCCGACGGTTCATTCTCTTTGCTTTCTCCGGGCGGTGTGCCTGACGGCGGGCAATACTCCGCCAGTGGATACACGCTGGGGCTTGCGTATAAGATCGGGGGCCGTACCGCTGTATTCAAGATTCAAGGAGACAACCTCATCGCCGATAGCGGCCAGGTGTGGGTTCATCTAGGACCAGGGCCGTCTTTGGCTCCCGCTGCCGAAGCTGCTTCAATACCCACGCCGGCTCCGGCCGCAATGGCGGATATTCCTCCACCACCTCCGCCCTCCGATGCACCGCCTCCTACTATTGCCATTGGCCAGACCATCGACCAGGTGACCGCGGCCTTCGGGCAGCCGCTCAAAGTGGCCAAGGTGGGAGCGAGGACAATCTTCTACTACAAGGACATGAAGGTGACGTTTACCAACGGAAAAGTCAGCAATGTTGAGTAGTGGGTTCGCGCACCCGGTCGGATCGCAGAGCCGGCAACAGGAATCCGCATGAGGATTCGGAACAGGAAAGGGATTTGTATGACGATGCCAGTTTTTCGCGGCACCATGAGAAATGTATCCGCAACAGTGATTTTTGCCGTCTTTCTGGGGTCGGCCTATACGGCAGGCGCACAAAACAACAAAAAGCCTGCACCTGCCGCCAAGCCCGCGGCTCAGGCCCCCAAGCCCGCGGCGCCTGCCCGAAATTCCGGCGGGACGATACACACATCAACTACCACAACTTCGCATACAACGACTACGACAACTTCGCGCATAACGACCACGACTCCGCGTACAACTACCACTACGAGTTTGCGTACAACGACTTCCACGACTCCGCGTGGAACGCTCAACACAACAAGCCGCTCGCAATTCGGAACCAGCGCACCCAGAGGATCGAACGAGCGCATGACTCCGCACGGAACTGTAGTTCGCACCCGTCCCAACGGCAGGCTGAGCGACGTGCACGACCCCAAGCGAGGCATCGATGTCCACCATGGGCTTAACGGCAACCGCGCCATCTCGGTAGAGAGGGCCGACCACAGTCGCGTCTTCGCCGAACGGGGCCGTCCGGGCTTTGTGCAGCGCCCCTACAGCTTTCGTGGACACGACTTCGCGCGGCGCACGTACTTTTACCATGGCCGCGAATACAGTCACTTCTACCACGGCTTTGCCTACCGTGGCGTGTATCTGAATGTCTATGCGCCAGGGTTTTACTACCACGCCGCTTTCTACGGCTGGGCCTATCACCCATGGGCAATGCCCATCGTTTTTGGGTGGGGATGGGGAGCCGATCCCTGGTTCGGCTACTACGGCTACTATTTCCAGCCGTATCCGATATACCCCTCGGCTGCGTACTGGCTCACCGATTACATGATCTCGTCCGATTTGCAGACTGCATACGCAGCGCATCAGGACGCGGGCGAAGTGGATGGTGCTCCGCCTGCTACTGCCGGGTCTCCAGAGCTGACGCCGGATGTGAAGCAACAAATTGCCGACGAGGTCAGAGCCCAGTTGGCGCTGGAAAACCAGGAAGCGCAACAGGACGCGCAGCAGCGGGATGTCGATCCTGCCTCCAGTGGGATTGCGCGCATGCTGAGCGACGGACGGCCGCATGTGTTTTTGGTCGGAAGCGCCATGGATGTGGTGGATGCCTTGCAGGCAGAATGTGCGCTGAGCGATGGCGATGTGCTGGCGCTTCGGACGCCGCCTCCCGCTGACGCTACGGCTGCGGATGTGGTTGTGCTTTCAAGCAAAGGCGGGAATGAGTGTCAGAGGCAAGACACGGTATCGGTGGCGTTGGCCGACCTGCAGGAAATGCAAAACCACATGCGGGAGACGATCGATCAGGGGTTGCAGGATCTGCAAGCGAAGCAGGGCACGGGCGGGTTGCCGGCCCTCCCGCCTTCGGCGCAAAGCCAGCCTGCTCCAGCGCAGTATGCCGCGATGGCGCCTCCACCCGACGCGAACGCCGCGACGGAGATTCAGCAGCAGACTCAGCAGGCTGATCAAGCAGAGGCCGACGCGACCGAGGGCGCAGGTGCGTCAACAAGCGCCGCCCCGGTAAATGCTCCTCTCGCAGCGCCGGCTTCACCGGCAACAGTTGCGTTGGGCCAGACCCCCGACCAAGTACAGGGAGCTTTGGGCGCGCCGGCGAGGGTGGCAAATCTGGGTTCGAAAGTGATTTATTACTACAACGGCATGAAGGTCACCTTTATGAACGGTAAGGTGAGCGACGTGCAGTGATCGGTCTGGGCCGGGCCGGCGGCGTGCCTCGATCAGGCAGCGGTAACAACCGACTGGGCCCAGTCCATGGCATCCCAGTAGGACTTGGCGATAAAGTCCTGGTCGATGCCGAGCGTCGAGGCGAGGGATTCGATTTTAGGCCAGATGCCGGCTTCCATCGCCGTCATCAGCTCGAAGACAGGCGCCAGCGGACCCTTGTTATCGAGCAGAACCTGCTTGGAGCTTTGATCGAGGGGCAGTCCCTCGAGCACCTCGCGCATGCGGATTTCGAGGATGGCATCCATCAGCGAAAGCAGGCCCACCTGGAAAAGGTCCGAGCCTCCGCAGTTGGCGCGGGTGGCGATGGTTTCGGCGAATTTTGCGCGCACCAGCGAAGCCAGCGCCAGATCGGAGGGCCGGTTGCGCGACAGTTCCAGCATGCCACTCAGCCGGCACCAGCGGCGGATTTGGTTTTCGCCAAGGATGGTGAGCGCCTGACCAATGTTTTTTACTTCGCCGCGCAGGCCGAAGAGCGCCGAGTTGATGTAGCGCAGGAGGCGATAGTAGAGCATGGGGTCCGACTTGACGATATCCTCGATCTCTTTCCAGTCGAGAGCGGACTTGGAGATGGCCGAAAGCAGCCGGAGGTAGACGGTGCGATAGGATTGCGCGCCGCGCGCGCGCATCATTTCCGGCTTGCGGAAGAAGTAGCCTTCGAAGTAGCTGAAGCCTTCGGTTTTGGCGAACTCGAAATCGTCGCGCGTTTCGACTTTTTCGGCGATCAGGCGCGGGCCGCGGGTGTGAAAACGCTGCGTGAGCGCGGAGATTTCGGCCACCGACGGCCCTTTCATGTCGATTTTGACGAAATCCGCCATGGGCTCCAGAGGCTTCCGGGGATCGTTTGCCCGGAAGCCATTGAGCGCCACCCCGCAGCCGGATTCCTTCAGCTTTTTGCAGGCGTCAAGCACCTCGTCGTCCATGGCAACCGAATCGGGGATTTCAGCGATGATTTTGTCGGGCGGCAGTAAGGACAAATAATCTCCGAGCAGGATGTCGCGCGTCGTGAGGATGAAAGCCGGCAGATTGTTCGAGAGAGTCGGAAGGCCGATCAGGCTCGACATATCGATCACGCCGCGGCTGGCCGCATCCCCATCCGCCTGATTGAAGTAATTCGTGATGCCTGTGCGGAAGAGCAGCTTGTATCCGAAGACGTGCTCGTCTCGGGTCAGGATAGGCAGCCTGGCGGCAAAGCGGGCGGGCTTCTGGTCTTCAGAATTGAACTCGAAGAGCGACATGGATTCCCCCTGGTAACTTATCGGACCCAAGGGCCCTAGTCTTTAATGTCGCGGCGAGGAAATTAAAGATAGAGTTCCGGCAGATTGTCGAGGTCGGAATCGGAGGATTCCTGCTTGAGCCATTCGGGGATTTTCAGGCCCTGATTCCATGCCCGCTGGAGACCGGATTGAATTTCCGCGAGTTCCTGCTCCAGCTTGTCGACGATGCTATGGGGAACGATGCGAACGCCGCGTTCCGTGCCGGAAAGGAGAACCATTTCCGTCTCCAGGCCGATGCCGGAAACGGCTTCGCGGACTCCGCGAAAGATGAACGCGGCCTGCACGAGGGCCTTGGTGCGATTCGGGAGGCTGAAGTAGACGCCGGAGTAGAGACTATCGGTAAGGTAGTAGGCCAGGTCCTGGCCATTACCTTCGCAGAGATAGGCATTTGCGGGATAGAGAGTATCGCCGTAGTTTCCATAGAGAGCGGTGGAGATTTCGCCCTTTTGCTGCCCGAAGGAGGCGGCAACAATCAGGCTGATGGCTCGCTCGCTTTCATCGGGTCTGCCCCAGACCATCTCTTCGTGAAGCGGGCGCAGCGCGCCCCCAATGATGGATTGATGATCGGCGCGCAGATCCCGGCCGTTCTTCTCCGCGTCCTGAAGGGTTTGGCGAATTCTAGGCAGCGCATTGGCCAGAACAGGAATCGAGCCGGTTCCGGCAATGACGTAACTCGATCCCGCCAGGCTGAAACGATCGATTTTGTCCAGCGAGTGCTTGCCCGCACCGGTCAATTGTTCCCTGTCGGCACAGACTAATATGCCGCCTCGGTGGAGACGAAATCCGGCAATGAGGGTCATAGAGCAGCCCAGCGGAAGCCGTATTAGTTCCCGGGGTTCCTGGCCGGGAACAGGCTCGGAACGCCAGCAGGAGCAGCTTCGGAGGTGGCCTCATCATAGGCCGTTCCGGGGAAAAGCGAAGTAACCAGAAAGTGTTATGCCGGCGTCTAACTGACCAGTAATCTTAGCCAGATTGTTGCCGGACCGATGGATCTCATTGCCTCGCGAGGGAAGGGAAATGTCGCTTCGATCGAGCATTGACTCCGATGGTATGATGGGGTCGCTGCCGCGGGCCGAGAGCGCTTGCCGATCGATTCGGATTTTGCTCGCGATATAACGGAGCGATCATATGCCGATGCCTCGGGTCTGTTGGTTCAGTCATATCAGTCGTTTAGCCGTTATCGGCCTGCCTTTATGCCTGCTGTTTCCGCCGCGCTCGGTTACCCAGGGGGCCGTTCCACGAGCATCGACCACGGACCAGGTTCCGGATCGAGCGGCAGCACAGGGCTCAGCTGGCACGAGCGATCTCAACACTGTTGTGGACGAAGTTTCATTCGATCTCAGCGTTCATGCCAAACACAAAAGAGCGGTTCTCGACCTTCAGTCCTCGCAGATTGCGGCTACCGACGGCGGATCGCCCGTTCAGTTTTCTTCGCTTCGCCGTGTCGACAGCTCTTCCGGATCACGGCACCTCGTCACTCTGCTCTTCGATCGCCTGAATGTGGGCGCCACAAAATCCGCGCGCAAGGTGGCCGAAAACATCCTCGAGAATATCCCGGAGAAGGGTTACTCCATCGGGGTTTTTCAAGTGGACGGCCGGTTGCGTCTTCTCGAGCCATTCACCCAGAGCCGGCCGCAGGTCGATGCTGCCGTCGGG
>JBAWFY010000194.1:0-2443 GCA_049592335.1 Occallatibacter sp. | reverse complement strand
AAGCTCTTGCAGATGGGCCTATAACCTGGCGGGAGGCAGATTTCAGAGGCGGGGAACGGGTGGTTAACCGCATTTATGCAGGTCTTCGTGCAGCGTTGGAGCGCGACGATCGCGTTTTCCTGCTGGGCGAGGACATCGAGGGCCCGTACGGTGGGGCCTTTAAAGTCACCAAGGATCTGAGCCAGCTGTTTCCCGGCCGGGTGTGCAACACGCCCATCAGCGAACTTGCCGTCACCGGCATGGGCAACGGACTGGCGCTTGCCGGTATGCGCCCGGTCGTCGAGATTATGTTTGGCGATTTTGTAATGCTCGCCGGCGATCAGTTCCTCAATCATGCCGCCAAGTTCAGCTTTATGTATGCAGGTCAGGTGGAGGTTCCGTTAGTGGTGCGTACGCCGATGGGTGGTAAGCGCGGCTACGGTCCCACGCACAGCCAATCGCTCGAAAAGCACCTACTGGGAATTCCGGGGACGCGCGTGATTGCCCTGCATCATCGCTTCGACCCGGCCGAAGTTTACACGCGCCTGCTGAGCGATGCAGTGCCCGCGTTGCCCACTCTGGTCGTCGAGAACAAGATTCTCTACGGTGCCCATGCCTCGCCTGATGCAGTAGAAGGCTTCAAATGGTTCCACAGCAGCCAAGATTTTCCGATCAGCATAATGCGTGCCGAGGCGCTGCCCGACCTCACTATCGTTTGCCACGGCGGAATGCTACCCGACGCCGAAAAGGCCGTGGAGCAGCTCTTTGTGGAGCATGATACGGTGGCCGAGATTCTTTGTCCCATGCAGCTCTACCCGCTGCAAAAACAGGCAATGCTTCCACTCGCGCAGCGCAGCGGTAGGCTGCTATTAGTAGAAGAGGGCCACGGTTTCTGCGGCTTCACAGCCGAGCTAATGGCAGCATTGTATGAACTGGACCCCTCATTGAAGATGCGGCGCCTTTACTCGCACCCGCAGCACATTCCGTCGGCGAAACCGCTTGAGATGCTGGTTTTGCCGGGCGTGGAGCAGATTGTGCAGCAAGCTTTGGAGCTTTTGCAATGACCGCGCACCTTCCGATCGTTCTTGAGCGCGATAACGTGAACGACGAAACCGTGACACTGATCCGGTGGTTTGCGAGTCACGGTGAATGGGTGGAGTCCGATGCACTCCTGGCCGAAGTGGAAACCAGCAAGGCCAACATTGACATTCATGCTCCTGCAGCAGGGTACCTGCTGCAGGAATTTTCTGAAGGTGCGGAGATTCCGGTTGCCGCGACCATAGGGTTCATCGCCGAGGAATTGCCGTCAGATCTTACGGCTGTTGCGAAGAAAGAGGCCGCAGCACCGGCCGGCAATGTATCCGTTGCACCAGTTAAATCGAAACTGAAAAGTGAGCCCGTTATTCCCAATGGGCCGCTGGATCGCGCCGCGAATTCAGATTTTTCCGCTGCGGCAGAGTACAAGCAGCGATTCTCACCGCTTGCCGCGCGGCTGATGGAGGGCCATGGCGTTCCGCGAGAAGCGTTTGCCGGGAAGTCGGTGGTGCGCAAGCAGGACGTTCTCGATTATCTGAATCCGCCGGCTCCGCCCGGGCCGATGGCGCCTGCCGCAACAGTGCGGTTTGGGTCCGCACAGATTACCCAGGCCTATCGCGAAATCTCTCTCAACAAGCGCAAGCGCAGCGAAGCTACAAACCTCGGCGCAGGCATGGGCAATGCGGTTGCCAGCTCTGTTTCTGTAACATGCTTTACGCAAGGACTGCGGCGCATTTTGGAAGCGAGCTCGGGCGGCAGCAATCCCTCGGCCATTATCGTGTTTGAAGTAAGCCGATTGCTTCGCAAGTATCCCGCACTGAACGCGGTTTACAGAAACGGTGCTATGTTGCAGTACGAAGCGGTAAACATGGGCTTTGCCATGGACGACGGGCGCGGCCTGAAAGTAGCGGTGATTCCCAATTGCGACGAACGTCCACTTCAGGAAATCGCCGATATGCTTGGCGAACTCAGCGTTGCCTACATCGAAGACAAGCTGACGCCTGCGCAGATCGCTAATCCAACTTTCACCATCAGCGATATGTCGGGCCTAGGGGTTGCGGCATTTCTGCCTTTGATCAGTGACGGCCAGGGAGCCATTCTAGGTGTGGGAGGAGAGCAATTCGCGCCGGGCAGCGACTACGGCTCGTACACTCTCACTCTCACCTTCGATCATCAATTAAGCGATGGCCGAACGGCCGCTCTGTTTCTCAATGATCTGAAGTTCCGTCTTCGGCGATACGAGGACGCGACCGAGGTGTCTCCGCGCGAAAAGACCTGCTCGCGCTGCTTCAGTACCGTGGAGGATCTGCGCAAAGTGAACGAGCAACTTCTGCTCTCCGCTGAACCGGGCAAATATCTCTGCACGCTTTGTGCGAGTGGACATTGACACGAATGAACGCCGAATCCCTGAAGGAAATCATCGTTGGGC
>JBAWFY010000193.1:0-5337 GCA_049592335.1 Occallatibacter sp. | reverse complement strand
AGCTTACCCTTTCCATCGGCTATTACGATCTGCCTAATTTGATGGACGTGCCGGGCGAAACCCTGGGCAAGGTTTTTCACTACTACCAAGATCCACATCCTTATTACGGCATGGATGTGGCCGTGATCGGCGGGAAAAACTCAGCGGCCATTGCCGCACTTGAACTGTGGCGTCATGGCGCGCGGGTTACGGTCATTTACCGCGGCACGGGCATTCAGCCTCACGTGAAGTACTGGATCAAGCCGGATATCGAAAATCGCATCAAGAACGGTGAGATCAAAGCGTATTTCGAATCCCGCGTTGCCGAGATCACTCCCGACAGCATCGTGATCGAAACACCGGCCGGCCGTGAAACCCTCCGCAACGATTTCGTCTTTGCACTGGTCGGCTATCATCCCGATTTCAGTTTTCTCGAAAGCCTGGGCGTCAATTTTGAAGGGCCTGATCGATGCCCCCTCTGCCACCCGGAGACGCTCGAGAGCAATGTGCCCGGCATTTATCTGGCCGGCGTGATTGTGGCCGGCGCGCGCACCAACGAGATCTTCATTGAAAATGGGCGCTTTCACGGGCGGCAGATCGCACAATCGCTGGCGCAAAAGCTGAGGCCGGCCGACGAGGCGCAGCGCACTGTTGATGAAGCCGCTTCCACGCCGCTCAAGACGGCACGCCGCTGAAGCCGCCCTTAAACTGTGGCATCTTTTTCGAGAGGCGTGAAGGTCCCTGCTCGTTCGCGCTTAAGGCTAGTGCAACTCCCTGCGGAGAGTGATCGCGCCAGAAAAGTTTGACCGGTGCGATGGGCCATGCGCCATGCAGTGCCCCATCGACCGCACTGGCCCCTCAAGATACGAGCGCGTGACATGCAGCCGGTTCATGATGACGTATCGCGTGCGCAGGCCGTTGATGACCGGCGTAAGAATCGCTGGAACCTGATTCTGGTCGACGTAAATGACCAGCGCCGCCTCGCGCGGGTTGTCGAGGCTTTGTCCCACACCCACGCCAAAGAATGCTGGATTTTGCTGCATCAGGCTCTGTGCCACCTGCTCCTTGGCCGCGACCGCTGCCTTGAAAACGGCGCTCGGTAGAGCAAATGTCGCCGCGAAGCCCACTGCCGATCCTGGTGCTGTGCCCGACGCAACCGACTGCGCCGTGGCAGGAATCACTTCCGTCCGTACGCCATTCACGGTCTGCGGCACCGTGACGTTCATGCCCTGGTCGACATAAAAGATGACCGCCGCTTCTCCGGCACGATCGCTGCTCTTGCCCGTCGTCACAGAAAGAATGCCCAGCGTAGGATTGATCATCAAGCGCGCCTGGACCGCCGCCTGTTGCGCCCTTTCGGCTTGCCCCAACTCGAGAGCACTCGCCTGTGCCGATGAGGCTCCCGTGGTTGCCGTTGCCGCGCCGTAATTCAGGCAGCTCACGGCATGGTCCGTTGTGCCCACGAAGCTGTAATTCGTTCCCTCCTGCTGGCCCAACTCAGCCAGAACGGAGGGCGCAGGATTGGCCACGCCTTCGCTTACGCCCGTATTCGTTACGCCTCCGGCAAAGAACAATCCCACCGGCTCTGCGTTGCCCACATCCACCACGAGCGAGCCCGAGTCGCCCGCATCGCTGAACTGGTTGCCTTCAACCGCAATCTGATTCGTATAGATCTTCGTCAGGTAGGGGATGGTCTCGCCGCAATTCTTGAAATAATCCACTTCAACATCGAGGTCGAGCGCAGAGATGTTCGCGCAGGTGAGGCCCGTGGTGCGTCCGCTCTTGGCCACAGTCAAATTCAGCGATCCCCACTCACCCTTGCCTCCCGTTGAGGAGACGCCCGGAGGCGCTGCCGCCAAGGCTCCATTCGGCTGCTGTGCGCCCAGTTCCAGAATTGCGCCGCTCGCGTTCACTGCGTTCGAATCCACCTGCGCAATCGCCGCATCCACGTTGGTCGAGCTTGAACTCAGCGGAAGCCACGCCGTCAAAACTCCCACCGGTGTCGTCCCGGAACCATAGCCGTTGGGCGTGCAGTTGTTGTCGATCAGTCCAGGCTGCACAATCATCTCGCCCACGCTCGCCTGGTCGCTGCGCGCCAGCACGTGATTGCAACTCAACAAGTACTGCGTCCCGCTGCTGTTCTGGATCAGCGAGCCGAGCGTGCCCGCGCAGCAATCGACGATCTGGTTGCCCCTGGTGTCGTAATCGTAGTTGTTCCCGCCGGAGCTGCCCAGCAGTACCGGCGTCGCCAGCTCCTTTTCGTGATCCTCGGGATCGCTCGAAATTCCCTGCGTATTCAAGAGAATCTCCGCCGACTGTTTGGCAGAAGAACTCCCGATCGACGCAATTACATACGTGGAAGCCGTCGCTGGAAGCGAAGCCGGCGCCGTGTACTCGACCGTGCAATACGTGAAAGCGATGCTGCTCCGCGTGCAACTTGTGCTGCCCAACGATCCTGCTCCGGCGCCCGATCCTGTCGAAGCGCCGGCGAGAGAAAAACTCACACCCACCGTGCCACCGGCTTCGGCCACGTAACTCGTGATGCTCGTCGTACCACCCGCGCCAAGAGCGGCGTTTTCCGGAGTCAACGGCTGTAGGAAGCCCGGCCGGACGCGGAGGTTCGTGCTGGCCTTCATCGATGAGTTCTCCGCGAGAGATGCTGTAACCGTCACCTGAACCGCGTCTGCTGTCAGATAGCTGGGAGGCGTGTATTGCCCAATGGCATTGATCGTGCCAGGACCAGAGATTGCATCTCCGCCTGCAACCGACCAGTTCACCTGAGCTGCGCCGCTGCCGAACGAAGCCGAAAACTGTTCTACCACAATGCCCGAAGCGCTTGTGGCATTGCATCCGGCGCAATTCGTGTCGATGACTGCCGTACCCGGAGAAAGCAGTAGGCTGCCGTTCGATGCGCCGCCAACAATCTGCCCGCCGCAACCCGCGAGAACCAAAACCGCCGGCAGCGCGGTAGCCATCAGAGCCCGCGCGAGCAACCGGCGCAGCGAGAACATTCCACCCGGTTCACCGACGGCATCTAAAACGCGTTTTATTGGCTTCGTCACGGCTAAGTTGTTTGGATAAAGTCGATTGGCATCGCCCACGCGGGCACACTCCCAGAGCGGGCGGCGCAAGCCCCTCCTCATATATACGCCCCATCCGTATCCGCACGCAAAATTGCCCTGCGCGCCTGGCCCGGCGAGTGATCCGATTATCTCACCACGGGACATTTCCCCATTCAGACCGAAGCATTCCAACCGCGCCCGCAGCCATAGAATCAAAACAGGAGCAGACGATGGAATACGTTAACCTTGGCCGCACCGGATTGAAAGTTTCGCGCATTTGCCTCGGCTGCATGACCTACGGCAGCCCCGCAACCGGGAAGCTGCTTCCCGGCCGTCAGTTCTGGGCGTTGAATGAAGCCGACAGCCAGCCCTTCCTGCGCCAGGCCCTCAATTTCGGCATTAATTTCTTCGATACCGCCAACGTCTACTCGGGCGGAGACAGCGAGCGTGTGGTCGGCAAATTTCTTAAAGCCAACACGCGTCGAGAAGCCGTCGTCATCGCCACCAAGGTGCAGGGCCCGATGCGTGACGAGCCTAACGGCCGCGGGCTTTCGCGCAAAGCCATTCTCTTCGAACTTGACCAAAGCCTCGAGCGCCTGGAGACCGACTACGTCGATCTCTATCAGATCCATCGCTGGGACTACGAAACGCCGATTGAGGAAACGCTTGAAGCTCTCCACGACGCGGTGAAAGCCGGCAAGGTACGCTACATCGGCGCCTCGTCCATGTACGCCTGGCAATTCGCCAAGGCCCTGTATCTCGCCGACCGTCACAACTGGACGCGATTCGTGTCCATGCAGAACCACTACAACCTCCTCTATCGCGAAGAAGAGCGTGAGATGATGGGCCTCTGCCAATCGGAAGGCATTGCCGTGATTCCGTGGAGCCCGCTCGCCCGCGGCCGCCTTGCGCGCGCGTGGAAGGCCGAGACCACTCACCGCGCAGAGACCGATGCTTTCGGGAAATCGATGTACGCCCGCACCGAGGAGTCCGATCGGCTCGTCGTGGACCGGCTGGGTGAAGTGGCCGAGAGTCGCGGCATTTCCCGCGCGCAGGTTGCGCTGGCGTGGCTGCTGGCAAAGCCTGGCGTGACTGCGCCCGTCGTCGGCGCAAGCAAGCCGCATCATCTTGAAGATGCCGTCGCCGCGCTCTCCGTCCACCTCACCGCGGAAGAGATCGCCGCCCTCGAAGAGCCCTACACACCGCATCCGGTGCTCGGGTTCAGCTAAGACTGACTTGCTGACTCGCTGCTCTGCCTTGCCGTTGTAGCATCGATACGTGCCAGCTCTCGACACTCCAGTGAAGTTTGTGCGCGGCGTCGGCCCGCAGATCGCGGAGCTGCTCGCCGAAAAATCCATTCAGACCGCCGAAGACCTGCTCTACCACCTCCCCTTCCGTTACGAAGACCGGCAGAACCCGCGCAGCCTTGATGAATTGAAGCCCGGCGAAGTGGCCAGTGTCATCGGCGAGGTACGCGGTTCGGCGCTCCTGCGCACGCGCCGCATGCCGCTCTTCGAGCTCACCGTCGGCCAAGGTCGGTTCGCGCTCAAATGCGTCTGGTTCAACTCGCCCTACCTCAAGGACAAGTTCCAGGCCGGCCAGACCATCGCCGTTTACGGCAAGGTCGAGCCGTCGCGCTCCAGCAGCAACCTGAAAATGATCCAGCCGCAGTTCGAGATTCTGCCGGATGCGAGCGCAGACGCGGAGACGCGACTGCTCGAGGTCGGCCGCATCACGCCTGTCTACGAATCGCTGGGAGGCAGCCGCCTGGCATCGCGCTGGCAACGCAAGACCATCTACAACCTGCTCGAAAGCATCGTTGGCGCCGTGCCCGAGTGCCTACCGAAATCCCTGCTCGATCGCCTCAGCCTTTCTGACCGCGAAACCGCTCTCCGTGAAGTCCACTTCCCGCCTGAAGGCACGCCGCTTGCGGAGCTGCAAAGCTGGTCGACGCCCGCGCATCGCCGGCTGATTTTCGAAGAATTGTTTTTCCTCGAACTGGGCCTCGAGCTCAAGCGCCGCCGCATGAAAGAGCGCAGCGGCATCGCCTTCGCGACGAACGACAAAGTGCGGGAAGCCATTCGCGAAGTGCTTCCCTTTCATCCCACCACCGCACAAAAGCGCGCGCTGGGCGAAATCGTCAGCGACATGCGCGAGCCCAGCCCCATGCGCCGCCTGCTGCAGGGCGACGTGGGCTCGGGCAAAACGATTGTTGCGTTTCAAGCCATGCTCATCGCCATGGAAAACGGCTACCAAGCCGCGCTCATGGCGCCCACTGAGATTCTCGCCACGCAAC
>JBAWFY010000192.1:0-1897 GCA_049592335.1 Occallatibacter sp. | reverse complement strand
GCCAAATTCATTGCCGCAAAATTTGAGCACGACACAGCCCGTCCGGTGGACGGTTACGCCGCTCCGCAGCTCCACACGCACGCCGTCATATTTAATATGACCGAGCGCGAGAACGGCCAATACCGCGCCCTGCAACCGCAGAGTCTCTTCGCCTCGCAGCAGTTTGCGACGGCAATTTACCAGTCGGAATTGACCTACCGGCTCCGCCAACTTGGCTACGAAATCGCTGCCGGAAGAAGCGGCGCTCCGGAGATCAAAGGCTACACGCAGGAGTATCTGGACGCGTCGAGCCCGCGCAGCCAACAGATACGTGAATACCTCGAACGCACTGGCCGCAATGGCAAAGAGGCTGCCGAAATCGCGGCGCACTCAACGCGGGATCACAAAGAGATTCATTCGCTTGGAGAGGTCATGGCAGCGCACCGCAAGCTTGCCTCCGAATTCGGCAACCAGGCAGAGGCCGTGGTCCGCTCAGCACACGAGCGCGCACGCGATCAGACGCTGGAAGTAAACCCGCAGCAGCGCGTCCGTGAGTCGGTCACCTTTTCCCGCGACAAAAACTTCGAGCGCGAGGCCGTCGTGGACGAGCGGGCAATCGTCCGCGACGCCTTGCGCCGCGGCATGGGGGAGATCACCTATCCCCAGGTTCGCGCCAATCTCAACGCCCGGCTCGCATCCGGTGAATTCCAGACCGTTGACCGGCCCGATTACATGCCTGGCCGCAAGCTCACGACGGCCAAAACCATCGAGGCCGAGCAGGAGATTATTCGCCGCGTTCGGGAGGGACAGAGGCAGATTGAACCCGCGATGAACCGCGTAGAGGCGTACCGAGTAGCGAACGACCATCCGCACCTCAATCGTGCGCAGAGGGAAGTGGTCGAAGAGGTTCTCAGTTCCCGCGACCGCATTCAGGGAATCCAGGGCTGGGCGGGAAGCGGGAAGACCGTGACACTCGGTGTCGTGCGCTCTGCGGTTGAAGCGCGGGGCTACGAGGTAGAGGGTTTTGCGCCGACGTCGCGCGCCTCCCGGCAGCTCCGCGAGGCCGGCGTCGAAGCCGTAACCTTGCAAGGCTTTCTTGGCCGCTCTGCTCCATCCGATACCGCACCGGAGCGAAAGCACTTTTACTTCGTCGATGAATCCAGCTTGGCAAGCACCAACCAGATACGGGAATTCCTTACCCGGCTTGGCGCGAATGATCGCGTACTTTTAATTGGAGATACCCGGCAACATCAGGGCGTCGAAGCGGGACGGCCGTTCGAGCAGTTGCAGGAGGCTGGGATGCGCACCGCCAAGCTCGATGAGATCGTCCGCCAGAAAGATCCGGCCCTCAAGTCCGCCGTGGAATTGCTTGCCCGCGGCCAGACCGCCGCAGCCGTGGACCTGCTTCAGCAACAGGGCCGTATTCAAGAGATTGCCAATTCCCAGGAGCGTATCCGTACCATTGCTCGGAACTATGCGGAGTCGCCTGCAAATTCCCTGATCGTTTCTCCCGACAATGCTTCGCGCCGCGAGCTGAATTTGGCCGTGCGTCAGGAATTGAAAGCCAGCGGCGCGGTTGCCGGCGAAGATCACAGCTTTCGAATTCTCGTTCAACGCCAGGACATGACGGGCGCCGACCGCGCCTGGGCCAACCACTACGAAACCGGCGACGTGGTCCGCTACGCGCGCGGCAGCAGAAATGTGGGAATCGAGGCAGCCTCCTACAGCGTCGTCGCCGCTATCAATCCGACAGAAAACTTACTCACCGTCGAAAAGGCAGGCGGCGACCTTGCTACCTACGATCCACGCCGATTGGCCGGCGTAAGCGTCTACCGCGAGGTTGCGCATGAGTTCTCGGCTGGTGACCGCATTCAGTTCACCGCACCGGACAAATCCCTCGGTGTTGCGAATCGGGACC
>JBAWFY010000191.1:0-2113 GCA_049592335.1 Occallatibacter sp. | reverse complement strand
CTTTTGCGGCGACGGTCTTTGGAAAAATATTGCCAAGCTCCGCCAGTTGCGGCAACATCTTCAACTTGTCGAGCAGACCTCCCGACGACGGCTTCAGATTCATCAGCCCTTGAATGCGCTCGGCAATCTCTTCGATGCGCTCGACGCCAAGCGCCAAAGCCATCCGCCGCTCGCTGCCAAACTGATTGATGAGCACCTTATGGCCGGGATGCCCTTTGACATTCTCAAACAGAAGCGCCGGCCCGCCAGGCGCGCATTTTTCTGGCTTTGGACTGGAGTTGTGGCCTGATCGGGAGCCGATCTTCGACACGCGGTCAGTGATCTCAGTGATTTCGAGTTCCGGCGAAACCTCTTCGCGGATGCGGCGCAGCTCGCCGTTTTTTTCCAGCGTTTTGATCCAGTCGCGCAGATCGTCGTAGGCCAAGGAATTGCTCCTGTTTGGGCACGGCCGCAGGCTATGTGTCTTCCGAATTTCTGAGAGAAAGGTTTGGAATCTCCGGCGTCTCTTGGACTTGGGAGGTACCAGCACTGTCAATTCCCAGTTCTTTCCTGATAGCGGCCCTCGCCTTCAATATGCTCTTGAGATAATCCCATTTTAACTTCTTGTAGGCCTCGGGGCCGCTCTTACAAAGCTCCACAAAAATACCGATTCCAAACGTACTAAACTGCTCGAGTGCTTCAATCGTCTCTCTCTCGCCAGTTACTCCGACGAGCACCAATGTCTCTTGAAATTGGATCGAGGCCTTCTCCCATCTTTGCTTAGCCTTTATCCTATATTGCTCCCGCTCAGCCCCCGGACCGCCGGCAATCTTTAGCACCGATCTAACATGGCTAAGTGCATCGTCAATTTCAGCCATCCGTTTTGCCGCTTCGAAAAGCACATCGCGTTTTAACTCCCAACGCTTTTGCCTGTCCCACATGTCTGATGAAATCGACGCCTCAATTGATTTCGTCGTGCGAGTAATAGTAGCCATTTGGTCAACAAGCTCATCAAGATCCTCATGAGTGGCTAGGTTCTCGCCTTTCTTCTTCAAGTAGGACCCCACATACGCGCCAATTGCTGCGCAAATAAGTGAAGTGATCGCGACTCCTGAATAAGTGGGATCTACGGGTACCGGCACTTCAGAAGCCTCCATTCGTCTATGGATTTCAATGGTAAACCTCTTAGCATATGCGGTGGGATCTGATTGCCGCTCAGCACCCGCACTCCGGTGCAGCTTCGCGGCACAGTGGGCCGTTCGATTTGGCGGCTCGTCCGGAAATGCGATTTTTGTAGAAAACTCTTCAGCGCGGCTCTCAGCTATCCCTGAGCCCCATTCGAATGCCGGCTGTCCCACTCGCCGCGCGCACGCAGCGCTGCAATCTCCTCGCGCGCCAGCTCCTGCGCTCGCTTGGTATCGGGCTTTCCCAGCCGGTTCAGCGGCATCTGCCCCGGCTCCACAATCATCCAGTGCCGCGGCCGCATGTAAGTCGCGAGCGCGCGTGTGTGCCGTTCAAGTTCCGGCACAGTCAGCTCCACGCCTGACCGTTTTTCCACGATCGCAACCACGCCTTCGCAGGCCACCTCGTGCTGAACACCCACGACAACGCAATTCGCAACCTTCTCCGTAAGGTCGGCAATGTGCGCCTCCACGTCGCCCGGAAACACCTGGTAGCCGAACGATTTGATCACCCACTTCGCGCGCCCCGAAAGATGCACGCCGCTCGCGCTTTTGTAGCCGAGATCGCCGGTGTACAAATAGCCATCGCGCGAGATCGTCCGCGCGGTCGCTTCGGGATTGTTCAAGTAGCCAAGGAATGTCTGCGGCCCGCAGAAGCAGATGTGGCCAATCTGACCCTCCGGTAATTCAGCGCCTGCCTGCCCGTCTTCGCGCATCGCCTCGCGAATCGTGGACGCGTAGACGGGCATGTCCAGACCCAATCCCCCAAGAATCTTCTCGCGCTCTCGAGCTTCCACGCTCACGTACGTACAAAAACCAGCACACTCTGTGAGCCCAAGTCCCGTGCCCACCACCGGAGCCATCGTAGCCAGCTTGTCTACGAACGGACGCGAAACCGCATTGCCGCCGTAAGCGGCGAACTTCAGGCTCGTCAGATCGTAGCGGTCGTAGTC
>JBAWFY010000190.1:0-3157 GCA_049592335.1 Occallatibacter sp. | reverse complement strand
CGGACAAACAGTTCTAAGATTATTGCGGCGCGCCGGCTATCCCGCGGAATTCCTGCCATTCGCAGTTGACACACGTGCCTCACGCGATGGATGGCTGGGAGGCACGGTAGGTAACTCTGTGGTGCCGCTGCTGCGGTCCGGAATGTTAACTTCCGCCGAGCACTCATTGCAATTGGTGGCGAATGCGTACACCACTCAAATATTGCTGAACGAACTCAAAATGACAGCACTTGGAGTAACGGCTGTAGACCAAATCTCGGGCAAGACCTTCGAGGTGAAAGCTCGTAGTGTCGTGTTGGCAGCCGGCGGGTTTGAGTCCGTGAATCTTGCAATCCTGTCCGGAATGCCCGATGAAAGTCAACTGATAGGCAGGATGATTACTGATCACTTGTTTTGCCGCGCTTACTATCCTGTGGAGCCCGGAATTTATCTCCCGGATGTGCCGGAAGCGTGCATGTTGTTCATTCGGCCGGGTTCCGGCCGCGCATATCAAACTGAAGTCCACTTGCCCGGCGACAACATTTTTACATTGAAGGGCGACTCCTTTTGGAAGCCCGACGCGACACGGGCTTATGCCTTTATGGTAAGGAATTTCGCTCCGGTCCGTCCGCGGGTTGAGAATTACATCGAAGCCCGCGCCGGCGGTCCTGGAAGCTTCATCGTGCATTTCACTTATGCAGCAGAAGACCTCGAACTGCGTGAGACTATGGCTACAGGCCTCGAAGAGGTCCGCGCAGCGCTGGGTGCTGGTCCATCTGTACTTACACAAATCATGCCTCCAGGCGCGAGCCATCACGAGGCCGGTGGTCTGGCAATGGGCAGCGACCCGAACATCTCCGTAACTGACCAGTATGGGCGGTTTCATTTGACGCCAAACGTCGTGGTTGCCGATGCCGCGGCGTGGCCGGATGTGGCCCCCGCCAATCCCCATCTCACAATCGCGGCGATTGCCCGTCGCCAAGCAATTCAGCTCAGTAAGGATCTCGGATAGGACTCCCATGGAAAGTACAATTTCATATGCAGTTCCTCCCAATTCTCTTCGAATTTGGCATGGATTTCGCAATCAGACGCTGACCGAACAAGCGTACAAAACTACCCTCGGCCAGACGTTCATGCCGGGAACGCCATACATGCTCGCGCCCCTGGGCCTCGCCGCCTATCTTCCCGGGGTAATTGTGGGGGAAAAAAGCCCGGATGTGCCTAATGAATTCGCAATCATTGCGTACCCGTCGCAGCAGGTGTGGTCGCATATTATGAACGACACACTCCGCGGCCGAGTGTACAGTTCAACACATGGCGGGGTTTACGACTTGCAACGCAGTGGGGCTTCGTTCCCGGTGGCGTTGAAGCACCTTCCCGAGATGGCGACCGACCCTTATTACCTCTTTGACGGTTCTACCGATTGGCAAACGGGCACAACCAAAATATTTGTAGGGGCACCCGCAGACAACACAGTCACCGGAAATGATTTCCGCCATGCAGTGCGGCAAGGAATAGAGGCGATTGTGAAGAATTCGAATGCGATTGACCAGTGCATTGTGATGCCGGGGGATGCCTTCGTGGTGATTTGGGTGCATTCCGAAACTGCATTCGATATTAAGCTTCCTGATTGGTCAAATCTGGGCCCTAAGGTGCGGACGATTGCCCACATGGATTCGCAACGTGTGATTTGCCGCAGCGAACCACCGACGGTGACGCTAGATCAAACGTTGGCATTGAATTTCGTTTTCCTTCGCGCAGCGGAGAACTTTCTAAGCTGAAGCGACAAATTTCTCGGTCGAAAGTCAGAGAATGACTTGATGTTTTTAACCGAAAATAATGATCAATGCTTGAGGGGTGATGCACTTTATCAAGACATGATCGCCAATCTTAGATCAGCGACATAGGAAGGAATGAATGGCAGACAACGCGAAGGCTCTTACGAAGGCCCTTGCTTTTATGGCGGAGGGCAAACATCTGGTTACTGAGCTACAGCAGGCTGAGCTACCGCAAGAAGTCACCAAGGCGGTTAAGGCCGTAACAGACGATGAAAACATTCCTACCGACGATCCCGACACCTCCGTTGATTTCTACAGAATATCTTTCTCGGGTGCCGGCATTTCCGACGTATTTATTGCCGACTACTCAGGCGACGACCCGGACATGTTTCGTCTGATTGTTGCGGTTCAGGATGGTGCCGCGATTGGCGTCAGTACCGATGTTGGAAGCTAAGCTTCACGAATGCACCTCATGCAATCACCAAGGAAGGATTTCAACGGCCCCTTGAACGAGCGTGCTGATTACGTCTATCGTTCAAGACATTCCTCAAAATTCCTTTTTGAAATGCCCGCTTCCTGAAAGAAGCCTTTCTTCATTGAGTGAGGCTCGGAGCCTGATACAGCACCCAAGGTTTCGCATCTGAACGGCGTCCCTCGACGAAATTTTCTAGCAACTGATGTGAGGTCGACGTATTTGAAATCAAGTCGTTGACCGTTAAGATGCGAAGCTCGAAATTCGGGTGCGTGTATCCGGTGTCGTAATAAGCGGTTGGGGTGTGGAGCAGCGCCGATCCAAAGTATTTCTCAGATCTCACTTGTTGCATCTCGAAGGACAGATTGCCGAGGTCCATAGTGGCCATTTGGGCTTCGGTCCATGCGTCTGTCTTGCTACGCCGCGCCATGGCGCCCTTCAACTGCTCTACTGCAAATGCATCTGCTTTTTGCTCCCGGTCCTTTTGATCGGTCGGATCGAGATTCAGTGCGCCTCGCCCACCTGCATCGAAATCTCCAGGATCGTGATTCACGATGTGACCGGCCTCATGGAGAAACATAAAGGCGAGCAGGCGCTGCTCGTCTACGTCCAACTTTACCCCTGATGTGGACATGTGATCTTTGAGCCACGACTGGTAGACATGGGGTTCCACGAAAATGCATCGGCATCCGACCGGAACAGCCACCATGTAGTTGGCTGGCGCGTGGAATTCGCTGATTGCATAGATTTTCACCGGATCGCTTCCAGCACTAGCGTCAGACGCCTTCCAACTCGGCACGAGATGAATATTTAAGGCGGGGTCGAGCCAGCCGTCGGCGATCTGTGCTGCGTGCTCGATCAAGGTGTGGCCGAGGGCTGTCTCAGTTAGACCCGTCTGTACGACCGGATCAACCGGTTTGCTCTGCTG
>JBAWFY010000189.1:0-12557 GCA_049592335.1 Occallatibacter sp. | reverse complement strand
GGATTACCTTCGCGAGATCCTGTCGCACGGCCACGTTTTTGGGATCGGCCTCCGCAGCACTCCAGCCAACCTGCTCGGCCTCAGGCAAGCGATTGTTCCTGGTATAGAAGGCCATCAGCAGAATCTTGGGGTTGGGAGCTTTCGGATCGAGCGCGATCGCCTTCTTCAGCTCCTGCTCAATCGCCGCGGTACTGTTGGGATCGGCGGAGAGCAAGAAGGCGAGATCGTCGTGGAAAGTCGGCCGATTCGGGTCGAGTTCGATCGCGCGGCGCATCTCGGTGACCGCCAAATCCTTCTGGCCGCGTTTGAAGGCGATGGCCGAAAGCAGCGCGTGCAGTTCGGGGCTGTTGGGCCGCGCGGCCATCACGGCGTTGGCCTGTGCCTGCGCGTCGTCGAGTCTGCCGCCGGCGACGAGAAGATTGGCCAGCGCAATACGGGCAGGGAAGTTGGTGGGATCGAGATCGACGGTTTTTTGGTATTCGACATAGGCCTGCCTGAACTGGCCCAAATGCATATAGGTCTGCCCCAGTTCGAAATGGGCTTCGGGAAAGTTGCGGTCGATCTTCAACGCATTGCCGAACTGGATAGTGGCTTCACGCCACTTGCCCTGAGCGCTATAGTGTTTGCCGCTCTCGAGGTATTTGTGTTTAGCGACGTCGGGATCCTTGTGGCATCCGGAGAGGACAGCAAGGGCAACGAAGAGAGCAGTGAATGCAAAAAAACCGCGCCGGCGGAGATACGTCGAAAACCGGCTGTGGTTCCGTTCAAGTAGCCTGGGCGTGCTGTTCATGACCTTCCATCCTTGTCGGCTGTCGCCGGGGCCCATCGGTCCGGGTTTCGGCGGCCGCGATTTCGTTCACTCGATCTCGTTCATGGTTCCACTTGTGCCACGGACTATCCGGGAATAAACCGGGTCAGCACCGGTGCGAGCTTGCGGGCAAAGCCCTCGGCACGATCTTTGGCCTGCGTTTCTCCTCCGTCGGAGACGATGGGCGTAATAATGCGGACCAACGCCCCATCGGTACGATTCATGCGCATGGCGTCCGTGACCAGGTAAACCTTGGCCCAATACTCGCGGGCCACGCTTCGCCCGTGAGCCTCGTACCAGTAAATGACGAATTGCTTGATCTGTCCGTTGCTGATGATGTACTCGCCCACGCGGTGCGTTTTGCCATCGGCGTCGACCAGATCGACATAGCGCGACGAATCAAAAGTCCATCCCGCCCCGGGCAGGCAATGCTTGGGCGAATGGATCGTGCTGCCGGTCCTCTGCGACGGGAAATACGCGATGAACAGGTCGATGGGCGCGGGCTGCCCCTCCCGCATGTAATTGCGCGACAGAAAATCGCCGTCTCCCAGGACGTCCCGGGTCTCCTGGTCGATCTCTAAATCGGTGCTCGCCCAGCCGTCGATGGTGGCCGGAAGCTGATCCAGGGGCTGGCGCGCGGGAATCGCATCGCGGCTTGGCCGGGCATACAAAATGACCACTGCACCGGCGAGCAGCAGGGCGACCGTCCAGAAACGGAACCGGTTCATGCCTGCCTCCTTTTCAATCGAAACCATCCAAAGGCCTGATCGACGGCGATGAGGCAGGTGAGAGAAACCAGGAACATGACCCAGCCCGAGAATTCGTGGAAGAAGCCCATTGCCTTATCCGGATCCCAATACTGGACGCTCAGGCCGGTGCCCAGCAGGCGCACGGCATTGGCCGCAATCGCGATGGGCACGCTGGCCAATGCCAGCGCAATCCGCCGCCAGGTCGATCGCTCCAGAAAATAGCCGTAGAAAATCGCGAGCGCCAGAAGGCTCATCAGCGAACGAATCCCGCTGCAGGCTTCGGCAACCTCAAGGCTTATCGCGGGAAGCTGGATGACATTGCCCTCGCGCAGCACCGGCACGCCAAAAAGGGGCAGCAGGACGCTGGCCAGCTTCGAGGCCAGAAGCTGCAGGGGGAAGGTGATTTGGGTGTAAATGATGGCGGGAATCGGAATGGCCAGCAACAGAACGAAGAGGGCGAAGCGCGTTTCCTTAAGCATCTGGCCGCCGCCGAAGGCGAGCACCAAGCCAGCCAGCACGATGATGAGGGAGATGCGGGAGAGAAACAACTCCGCGCCGTAGACGCCGAGAAGCAGAACCAGCAGTCCGAAGACCACAAGCGCTACTCCGCTCCAGGCTGGCGCCAACCGAGTGTTGGCGAGGACCGCTCTTTTTCGCCATAACACGTAGGCCGCAAAGGGTGGAACCAGAAAGCCGTGGGAGAAGTCCGGAAACTGCCACCAGTCGGATACGAGCTTTGCCAGAACGCGCAGGTAGGCTGCCGCTACGAGGGCTGCGATCAACAGCGCGCCCCACAGGAGATTCCGGGTCGGGGCGAGCCATGGATTGCCGGCGCTTTGCTCTGCCCCTACATCTTGGGTGATAGCGGTTGTCATAGGGTCACAGCCACACTATATCTCGCAGCTGACATTTAGCAATCTTAGCAATCGGAGGGCCGAAAGAGAACCGGCCGGAAGCACTCTATTTGACCTGGATCAGCGAAAGCCGGTGGACCCCGGGGGGCGGCAAAGTGGAAAGCATTTTCCATTCCCATTGAATACAATAGGGAAATTCGAGTCACTGCGATAGGAAAAACTCTTCCCAGCCCCGTGCCCATCGCTTTTCCTAAAGCGAGGGAAATAAACGGAAACACAGGGCCAAGGGCAATCCCGTAAACTAAGGGTAGTTTGGACCCCACATTGCTATGTCGGGGATGTAGCCCTGGCAATCCTATGGCAGATCATGCGACCATTCCCGGCCTGAAACGGCACATGAAGCACAGTGCCCCGATACCGGAGCATCTTCAAGTCGGCATCGCGCACATTGCGGAGTCCGATTGCCCGGTTCTCATTGCAGGAGAACATGGCGTGGGCAAACGGACGATCGCGCGCCAGATTCACGCTATGTCGCGGCGATCCCGCGGCACGTTTACCGAAATGGAGAGCGCGGAAGTGTCCGAAGAGGCTCTTTCCGCCCTGCTCCAGGCCCGGGGAACTCTTTACCTGGCGGAGATCGGGGATTTGAGCCTGAGCCTCCAGGAATGGCTTGTCAATGCCTGCCAGGGTCTGGACTGGTCGCAAAGCTGCCGCCTGATTTGCGGCACAGGCAGGGAACTGCTTGACGAAGTCAGGGACTGGCACATGCGCGAGGATTTCTATTACCTAGTCTCGAGCGTGACGCTGCGCATCGCGCCGCTGCGCTATCGCAAGGTCGAAATCCAGACCATCGCCGACGATCTTCTGGCGCATTATGCGAAACAGTTTGACCGTCCCAGAGTGGCCCTGGGCGAAGAGATCGCGGGCTTTCTGCTGCAGCACACGTGGCCCGACAATCTGGACGAACTGCAAACGGCCATGAAGACCGTCGCAGCCATCGACGATCCATCCATCTCCCTTGCCGCGCTCAAAGCGGCAGCCGCAGCCACAAAACTGAACGTCAACCGCCGCACCAGTCCTTTGAAGCAGGCTGCGCGAGTGGCATCCACGCAAATCGAGCGCCGCATGATTTCCGAGGTCATGGCAGCAACCGGCGGCAATCGCAAGCGCGCCGCCGATGAGCTTGGAATCAGCTACAAGGCCCTGCTTTACAAACTGAAACAGGCTGGAATCGATTCTGCGCCTGCATCGAGCCGTAACGGAGTTGAACGATGAAACTTGGAAGTTTATTGACGATTGCGGCTCTCGCGCCGGGACTCGTGTGCTTTGGGCAGAACCAGGAGCCTGCGGCCACTGCTGCCGCGCCAGCGCCTGCCTCGGCGGCAGCTCCGGCGGCCACCGCTTCCCCGGTTCCAGCGCCCGCAAACAGAAACGACAGCTATGTGATCGGCGGCAACGATGTGCTGACGGTCACGGTGTGGAAAGAGCCGACGCTCTCCGGCTCCATGCTGGTTCGACCCGACGGCATGATCTCGCTCCCGCTGCTCGGCGACGTGCAGGCCGCCGGCCTCACGCCGCTTCGTTTGGCCGATCAGATCACGGTCAAGCTGAAGAAGTACGTCCAGGACCCGAATGTTTCGGTGGTGGTCTCGCAGATTCACAGCAAGGTGATCTACATGATCGGGGAAGTGGGGCATACCGGCCCCGTGGAAATGACTCCGGGCATGACGCTGCTCAAGGCCATCAGCAGCGCGGGAGGGCTTTCCGACTTCGCCAACAAAAAGAAGATCTACATTCTGCGCGACGAGGGCGGGACGCGGCAGAGGATTGCGGTTCACTACAAGCAGGCGCTACAGGGGAATCTGACATTTGACCTTCCGCTCAAGCCCGGCGACACCATTGTGGTTCCCTAAGGTCAAAAAATGAAGGGTTTCATTGTCATCATGATCATTTTCGGGGCCATCGCCGCAGCCAAAGCGCAGGTTGAGCCCGAGGCCACCAGCGCGGTCAAGCTTGCCGTGAGCGGCACGCTGACCTATTCGGCGCGTTACTCGCAAATTGCCCAGTTCTACAACAAGAGCACCGGGCAGATGGCGAGCGCTTCCGGCAATTTTGGTTACTCGACGACCAGCGAGCGACGTCCTACCTCAATCAGCCTGGGCGCCGGCGATAATTGGCGCATCTCCGGCCTTGGGTTCAGCACGGGGCCGTACGAGAACCTGATCATTTCCCAGGGCTTGAACGGTCAGCATTGGCTGCTGACGTTGCGCGACGAACTCAGTTTTCGCCATGGAGTGGGATTGACCGAACCCAATCCCAGTTCTGCAACTTCGACAGCCGAGCCTATTGAGACTGACGACACGCCTATATTGGACAACGACGCCACCGCCCGATTGAGCGACAGATTAAGCGGGTCAACGACACTGAGCGCCAGCGCTGGATTTAACCAGCTCGAATACCCTGACGGGAATGGCCTGGGCACAGACACATTCAGGGCCAGCCTGGAGATGAACCGCCGTCTTGAAGCGCGGGACTCAATCTTTGGCGAGTACTCATTCGCCCAGTACGGCTACTCGACGGGCAGGCTGACGATCGACGCCAATACGGCCGTAGCTGGCTGGCATCGCGGCTGGAACCGCAAGATTTCCACCAGCGTTTCCGCAGGGCCCCAATGGCTCATATTCCAGGCCAGCGTCCCCATCCCGTCGTTCGCGGGATATACTGCCAATGCGACAATCGACGATTCCCTCAGGTTCGGCTCCGCGGCTGCGTCGTTTACCCACGGAGTGAATGGCGGCGGCGGCTACCTCTACGGCGCGGAATTGAACAATTTCAGCGGCAGCTTCACACGGCAATTCGGGCACAATGTCCGTAAGCAATTGACGGTTGAATTGCTGGGCGGCTACCGTTTCACCGACACTCTGAGCTCGACCAGTTCCATCGCTCTGCCGGGCGGCTTTGGCGCGCAACAAGACTACACAACGAAGTACGGCTACGCGCAGGCCAGCAGGCGTTTGGGGCGCCTCTTTTCCGTTTACGCAAACTACACGGCGACGGAGCAGTCGCCGAGTAATGCGGGCTCCAGCGCTCTTCTCAACGGCTTGTACCAAACCGTCAGCTTTGGGATCGGATTTACGCCCCCATCGATCCATTTAAGACAGTAAGTGCAACAGGAGGTCTCGTGCTCGGTCATCGCGAACTGACAATTCAGGACTACATGGGTATGCTCAAGCGGCGGCTGTGGTTGATCCTGCTCGCGACCCTTGTGGTTCTGGGCATTGCTATCGGGCTTACGTTTTGGATTCCGCCCCAATACACCTCGCAGACTCTGGTGCTGATCGAGGAGCAGAAGGTGCCGACGGATTACGTAACCCCGGTTCTGACCGAAGACCTCGACGAACGTCTGGCCTCGCTGCGGGAGCAGATCTTGAGCCGCTCGCGCCTGGAACCGATCATCCAGCGTTTCAATCTGTTTGCGGGCAACGGGGCCACGATGGACGACCGCGTGGAGCAGACCCAGAAAGCCATCGATGTGAAACCGATAGCGGGCGGCCCGCGCGGCATCCCGGGCTTCTATATTACGTTCAAGGCGGCGGATGCGCGGACCGCGCAGCAGGTTTGCAGCGAGCTCACCTCACTGTTTGTCAGCGAGAACCTTAATGCGCGGGAGGAATCCGCGGAGGGCACCGAGGAATTTCTGAAGCAGCAACTGGCCGATGCCAAGACCAACCTCGACGAGCAGGACGAAAAAATGGCGCAGTTCGAGCGTCAATACCTGGGCCGGCTGCCGAATCAGGAGACATCGAACCAGAGCACGCTCGAGGCGCTCACCAAGCAATTGGACGCCTCCACGCAGTCGCTGAACCACCTGGAGGAGAACGAGACCTTCATCGAGTCCAACATCGCAACCTTGCAGAAGGAACAGCAGAACGCCGGAACCGCCGGAACGATCTCGGTCGACGATAGAATGAAGGAGATCAAAGCTCTCGAAGAGCAGAAAAAGAGCCTGGAGGCTATTTACACTCCGGACTACCCGGATGTGCAGGCGGTGGACCGGAAGATCGCTGAATTGCAGGCCGAGATTGCGCATCCTTCCGCTAAAGGCGCGGCTGCGGCAACTCCCGCCGATCCGCCGCAGATCGCACAGCAGAAGGCGCAGTTAAAAGCGGTGCAGCAGTCCATCGCCAGCGGCAAGACGGAACAGGATAACCTGCAGAATCAGATCAAAGCCTACGAGTCGCGGATCGCATCGAGCCCACTCGTCGAAGAGCAGTACAAGCTGGTGACGCGCGACCACGATACCGCGTCGGAGTTCTACAACAGCCTGCTGAAGAAGATGGACGAATCGTCGATGGCGACGGCGCTCGAGCATCGCCAGGAAGGCGAGCAGTTCCGAGTCATGGATCCGCCCAACCTTCCCGACTCTCCGTCTTTCCCCAGCCGTCCGAAGTTTGCGGGCGCCGGCGCGGTAGGCGGTCTCATGCTGGGTCTGATGCTGGCGGCGCTGCTTGAATACCGCGATACGACGCTGCGCTCGGAGCTGGATGTCTGGGCATTTACCAAGCTGCCGACCCTCGCCGTGCTTTCTCACATTGACGGTCTTCCGAAATCTGCCAAGGATCAGGACGCCGGCAAGAACCTGGCTCCCACGGAGATTTCCGCGGAAAGTATGGGTGCGTAGCCATGTACGAAAAGAATTTCGGCCTGCGCGCTTCGCCATTCGGTACCAGCCCGGACCCGCGCTTTTTGTGCATGCTGCCCAAGATTCGCGAGACGCTGGCCTCGCTGCAATACGGCATCGCGTCGCGCAGAGGCTTTGTGGTGATGACCGGCGAAGTCGGCACGGGCAAGACAACGTTGCTCAAGGCGGTGCTCAGCACGTTCGTCAAGGTCCGCGTCTCCTCGGCTTTCGTATTCAATCCGCGTCTCGATGTGAACGATTTTCTGGAATTCGTGCTCACCGAGTTCGATGTGCCCGTGAAGAGGCGCACCAAGGCCGGCATGCTGCTGGAACTGAACAGCTGGATGATCGATCGCTATCGTGAGGGCGGACTTTGCGTCATCGCCGTCGACGAGGCGCAAAACCTGTCGTGGGAAATGCTGGAGGAAGTTCGTCTGCTGACAAATCTGGAAACCTCTTCAGACAAACTGCTGCAGATCGTGCTCTCCGGCCAGCCCGAACTCGAAAGGAAGCTAAGCGACCCGCGCGTTCGCCAGTTGCGACAGCGCGTATCGGTCTGGTGTAAGACGCATCCGCTAAGCAGCGAGCAGACGCCGGTCTACATCGCCGAGCGGTTGCGCATCGCAGGCGCCACCCAGCCGCTTTTCACTCCCGCGGCGATGGACCTGGTGCATACGATCGCCAAGGGTATTCCGCGCCTGATCAATGTGATCTGCGAGCACGCCATGCTTTGCGCCTATGCCGAGCAAAGCCTGCCTATTTCGCCGAGGGTGATCGAGGCGGTGAGCGCGGAACTCAATCTGGTGCCACAACCCGTCGCGCTTGCTTCCGGAAGCGGGAGCAATCTCGCGGGACCCGGATTGGACAACAATATTTCGCAATACATGGCCCCATTTCACGGGCCGCTTGACGAGACAGAGGACAGTGCGCAATGAGCTACATCTACGAAGCCCTCTTGAGAGCCGAACGTGAGCGGCAAAGCCGGCAGCCCGAGCCCCCCGTTCCACAACCCGTGCCCGCCGCGAGCGTGGCAGCCGTGCCCGCCCCGCCGGAAGAATTCGATTACGCTTCCGGTCAGATCGCGCGGCACGATTGGGATCCGTCTCTCCCATCATTCCCCACGCTGGCGAAGCATGGCCGCGCTCTCGAGCAGTTTCGCAGCCTCCGCTCGCATATTTACCAGGCGCGCAACGAGATGCCCCTCAAGACTCTGCTTGTTTCGAGCGGCATGCCGTCGGAAGGAAAGAGTTTTGTCACGGCCAATCTGGCCATGAGCCTCGCCCGAAACAGCAACAATCGTATTCTGCTGATCGACGGCGATCTGCGCCGGCCATCGCTCCACCGGCTCCTGGGAGCGCCGAACGACATCGGTCTCGCGGACTACCTGGCGGGAACCGCGGATCTGCCCGCCATTATGCAGCGCAGCTCCGGCGCCACTTTGAATGGTGGCGGCGGAATTCCCGGCTTGGACGGTATCACCTTCGTGCCCACGGGCACGGGGCACGATAACCAGTCGGAGCTGATCACCAACCAGCGCATTAAAGATCTGATTGCCGGCGTCTCGGACGCCTTCGACTGGATCTTGATCGACTCACCGCCGGCACTCGTCTTCGCGGATGCGGTGGATCTTGCCAGGGCCGCGGATGCGGTGCTGTTGGTGGTGCGCGGCGCGCAAACCACACTGGACGTCGCGCAGCGCGCCAAGGCGAGCTTTTCCAGTTCGCGCATTCTCGGCGTCGTGCTCAACGACATTAAGAATCCGCCGCGCCGCGAGTCTTACTACGACAGCTATTACTACGGCAAAAAAGACCCGGAAGAAGCTCCCGCGGAAACTATTGAACAGGTAGAGTAATGATCCGGCTCTTCAGTGTCTACTATTCGACGCGTACGGTGATCCGTCTGCTCGGCGAAGTTCCGTTGGTGGCAGGGTCGTTTTTGCTCGCCGCCATCTGGTTGTCCGGGCCCGATCCGTCGATTCCATTGCTCTACGAAAACGGCTTGCTGAAGATTGCAGCTCTCACTGTCTTTACGCTGCTGCTGACCTATTACTTCGATCTCTACGAGCCGCAGCGCATTTCCGGCGGCTGGGAGATCTATTTCCGCATTCTTCTGGTTTTGAGCGCGCTCTCCTTCGTATTGGCAGCGGTTCTCTATTGGGATCCCGAGTTTGCCTTTGGGGACAATCTTTTCGTAGCCGGGATAGCCATTCTCGCCATCATTTTGTTGATTTGGAGATCGGCCTACGAATGGGTGTGCAATCTTCCGGCCTTTCGCGAGAAGGTCTACGTGCTGGGCCGTGGCGCGCGCGCGGAAAACCTGATCGAGATGCTCGGAAAGCGGCGCGACGCAGGCATGGAAGTGATTCCGCGAGACAGCCTGACCGTCCCTCAGGGCGCGGAATCCAGGAGCTACGCCGCGGAGCTCGATGCACTCGGCGCACTGGGTACGCGCGTCGATCGCGTGATTGTGGCCATTGAAGAGCGGCGCGGCTTCATGCCTCTGCATGAACTTCTCGACCTGCGCTACAAAGGATTTCTGATCGACGACGCGAACGCGTTGATCGAACGCCTCGACGGCAAGCTGCCGCTCGATGGACTGATTCCCAGCAGCCTGATCTTTACCGACGGTTTCAAGATCGGCGCTGGAAAGCTTTTGATGCGGCGGCTGGTTTCGATTGGTATTTCGCTGACCGGGCTGCTTCTCTGCCTGCCGTTAATCCCCTTCGTCATGCTGGCCGTGCGGCTTTCTTCCCCTGGGCCTATCTTTTTCAGGCAAACGCGTGTGGGGCGCCACGGCCGCCCGTTTACGCTGGTCAAATTCAGGACCATGAGAACGGACGCTGAAGCAGATGGAGCCGTCTGGGCGACTGCCAACGATCCTCGCGTGACGCGCATCGGCAGATTTCTGCGGGCTTCCCGGCTCGACGAGATTCCGCAGTTGTGGAATGTGCTGAAGGGCGATATGAGTTTTGTCGGCCCACGGCCGGAGCGCCCCGAATTCGTCGGGTGGTTGGCCAAGGAGATTCCCTTCTACGAGCTTCGCCACATGATTCGGCCGGGAATTACCGGTTGGGCGCAGGTGCGCTATCAGTATGGCGCGAGCCTGGAGGAATCGAAGCGGAAGCTCGAGTACGATTTGTATTACGTCAAGCACATATCGCTCGGACTCGATCTGCTCATCATGTTCGAGACTGTGAAGATCATCATGCTGGGGAGGGGCGCACGATGAAAGCTGCGCTCTGGATATCGATCGGCATCGTGTTCTATGCCTACATCGGATATCCGCTGCTCATGTGGGCATTCGCGCGGTGGTTGAAGCGGCATTCGCATGCCGCCGAGATCAGCCCGAGCGTGAGTGTCGTACTGGCGGTGCGCAACGGGATGGCCCTGCTCCGAGAGAAGATGGACCATCTGTTCAGCCTCGATTACGCCAACATTAAAGAGATCATCGTGGTTTCAGACGGCTCGACCGACGGCACCGCGGAGTTTCTAGGCAGTCTCTCCGATCCGCGGCTCAAGACTGTTTTCCTCAAGGATCATTGCGGCAAGGCAGTTGCGTTGAACGCCGGCATGAAGCAAGCCACGGCGGACGTGCTTCTGTTCGTCGATATTCGTCCCCAGATTGCCCCTGGCGCCATTCAGAAACTGGTAAGCCGCTTCGCCGATCCTCACGTGGGCTGCGTTGCCGGCGAACTGGTTCTGGTCGAGGACAGGCAGAATCCTGTGGCCGGCGCGGTCGGCGGCCTGTATTGGCGCTACGAACAGTGGATACGAAAGTGCGAAGCCAGCTACGACTCACCGGTCGGCGTTTATGGGGGGTTCTACGCGATTCGCCGCGCGCTCGCGGTTCCGCAGCCAGAGGGAATCATTCTGGACGATATGTTTCAGCCCTTGTCGATCATTCGTCAGGGCTACAGGTCCGTTTTGGAGCCCACAGCTTACGTTTACGACGAATGGCCGAAAGAAACCGAGGCTGAATTTCATCGCAAAGTGCGCACGCTGGCGGGAAATTTTCAACTCATGCAAATGGCGCCATGGGTGCTCACGTCGCAAAATCGCGTCTTTTTCCAGCTTTTTTCGCACAAGATTCTGCGCCTCTTCATTCCCTATCTTTGGATTTCCGCGCTGCTCACCTCTATTTTGCTCGCCGGAGGCTCGCGCTTTTACGCAGCACTCGCGGGAATCCAGTTGCTCGTCCTGTTGCTCGCGCTGATCAGCCTGCGATCCAAAATTCCGATCATCAGCCGTATTGGCGCGCCGATTGGCGCTTTGCTCATGCTGAACACGGCTGCCGTAGTTGGACTGTATAAGTTCCTTTCTACTCGGGGCTCGCTTTGGCAAATCTGGGAGGCAAAACGCTCTGCGGCTCCTGAAAGCAACGCCGATACACGTCCGGCGGATTCTACTCAGGGCCATCCGATCGCCGAGGACAGGCACGAGGCGCCCAGAGTATCCTGATCTCATCGGAGCGGGAAGGGAATCCACTGGTCATGAAAAATCCGAAACGAATCCTTTATATCTCCATCGTCGGAGTTCTCGCGGCCTTCACCGCTCTTACCGTGCAGCGCTACGTGGTTCGCGCCGCGCGCGTGCAGAAAGCGGTCGAACCCGCTCCCTTTTTTCCTCCCGGTGCTGTTTGGACTGAGGATATCAGTCACGCGCCGCTCGATCCTCAATCGTCGGCGATAATCGACTGGCTCGCCGATAACGGCGGATGGGGCAATCACGATAGGTTCCAGGTGGACTTCAGCATCCGCGTTCGCACTGCCGACGCGAACACCCCGAAGGTCCGTTTTCATCCCAACCCACATTGGTATGCTGCCGATTCCGATCTGGTTGCTTCGGTGCCTCTTCCCAAGGAGGGCGCGCATGAAGGGTACGACAGCTATCGCTGCGATGCGGGAGATTGCACGCTGAGCATCGTGGACCGCCCCGAGCATAAGCTCTATGAGGCTTTCAGCGCGGATTATGCCGATGGAGCGCTGAGAGCGGCCGCGCTGGCCGTGTGGGATCTCGATCGGGTTTATCCCCCGTCGGGTCGCGGCGATCAGTGCGGAAGCGCAGATGCCGCCGGTTTTCCCATCGCGCCGCTCCTCTTTACCGCCGACGAATTGGCGGCTGGAAGTATCAATCACGCGATTCGGTTCGTTCTTCCCAACGACAGGATACGGGCGCACGTCTTCGTGCATCC
Organism: Occallatibacter sp.; assembly: GCA_049592335.1. Classification (GTDB taxonomy): domain Bacteria; phylum Acidobacteriota; class Terriglobia; order Terriglobales; family Acidobacteriaceae; genus Telmatobacter. The sequence goes on along the minus strand of JBAWFY010000189.1, from coordinate 275 downwards.
AGCAACGCACGCCGGGGCTCCCAAGGGCCCCGAACTAGCGCCGCCTTATGGGGCGCATTTCCGCCTGAAGGCCTCCTTCGATATGTCGAAGCTCAGCCCTCCGGCACAGGTTGTAGCCCGTGCCCTGCAGAAGTATGGAATGTTTCTCGCGGACGGCGGACAAATTGCGCTCAATGCGCAAAACGACAAAGATACGGTCGCTAAGTATGCGGATCTTGGCTTCGATTCCCATGCCCTATTCCCGATACAGGTTTCGGACTTTGAAATCGTGGAGA
>JBAWFY010000188.1:0-3226 GCA_049592335.1 Occallatibacter sp. | reverse complement strand
CAATGAGCGATCGGCCGTTTCGTTCGCCGGGTTCGTTCGCCGGTCACGGGCCGGGACTGCGATTTACGCTTGATGTAGGAGAAACACATGACCACAAATGACAGTGCAGTGCGTGCGCCTAACGGGCGAGGATATCTGTCGCAACCGTTAGTGAAGCACATTTACACGGCCGACCCTTCAGCCCATGTTTTCGAAGGCAGGATTTATATCTATCCCAGCCACGACATCGACGCGGGAATTCCCGATGACGATCTGGGCAGCCAATATGCCATGCGCGACTACATTGTTTTGTCGATGGACGAGCCCGGCGCTCCGACAACTGCCCATCCAGTGGCGTTGAAGGTGGAGGATGTGCCGTGGGCTGAAAAGCAGCTTTGGGCGCCGGATGCTGCTTATAAAAACGGTACCTATTATCTCTACTTCCCAGCTCGCGACCATCAGGGCGTGTTCCGGATTGGTGTGGCGACGTCTTCGACGCCAGCAGGTCCGTTCAGTCCGGAGCCGGAACCGATCAAAGGCAGCTTCTCAATCGATCCCGCGGTGTTTGTGGACGACGACGGTGAAGCGTACATGTATTTCGGCGGCATCTGGGGCGGCCAGCTGCAACGCTGGGCCACCGGAAAATTCGATCCCAAGGGTTCGGACACCGATCTGCATCAGGACGACAAGCCGGCGTTGTGCGCCAAGGTTGCAAAGCTGACTGCCGACATGAAGCAGTTTGCGCACGATGCACGCGACGTGGTGATTCTGGATGAGAAAGGCAAGCCTGTTCTCGCGGGCGATCACGACAAGCGCTTCTTCGAAGCTTCCTGGCTCTTCAAGCGCAACGGAAAGTACTACTTCACGTATTCGACCGGCGACACGCATTATCTGGACTACGCCATTGGTGACAATCCGTATGGTCCATTCAGCTTCAAGGGGCATTTCCTCGAGCCGGTGCAAGGCTGGACGACCCATCACTCGGTAATCGAATTCAAGGGCAAGTGGTGGCTCTTCTATCACGACGTTCAGCTGTCGGATAAGAGCCATCTGCGCTCGGTGAAGATGACGGAGTTGAAGTTCAACGCCGACGGCACCATGCAGACGATCGATCCGTTCACGGATTAGACGGGCTCACTGCTGCTGCTGCATTTGCTGGATGTCGATGAAGGGCGCGCTGGACTCGGGCTGCTGCTGGGCGCGCTCCACTAGAACGCTCCAGTCTTCTGGAATGGGCAGCTGGCGGTCGAGAGGCGGCGGCTGGTCGCCGGCCTCCACCTGCACAGCCACATAAAGCTCGCTTGCGGTCTGGCCGCGGAAGACGCCGTGCGTGGGCGGCACGTCGGCGTAATCGCGGCCCACGGCGGCGCGGATGTGGCGATGATGCGCGACAAGGTTGTTGGTGGGATCGACGCCTACCCAGCCGAGATGCGGCATCAGCGCTTCGACCCACGCATGAGTCGCGTCAGGCGTGGAGCGGTCGTGGTCATCGAGCCCGCGAAATAGATAGCCGGAAACGTAGCGCGCGGGAATGCGCACGTGCCTGAGCAGCGCAATCATGGTGTGCGCAAAATCCTGGCAGACTCCTTTGCCGCTGAGGATCGCTTCATCGATCGGCGAATCGACACGCGTCGAGCGGGGCACGTATTCGAAGTATTCGAAGAGCCGCTGATTCAGCTCGAGAAGAAGATCAAGTGGATCGCCGCGCCGCACCACGTTGAGTTTTTTTGCCAGCTCGATGAGTGCCGGTGTCTCCCGGGCGAAGGCGCTGGGCAGCAGCATCTCCCAGTAATCGCCAGTTTCGATCAGGGCATCGAGTTCGTTCCAGGCGTTCGGCGTAAGAAAGAGTGGAAGCTCAGGAAAGGGCTGCTGTTCCACCACGGACTCGGCCACGATCACAAGCTGGTTGTGCTCGCCGGGAATGTCGAAGTGCTGCACGTTGTTGCCCTGGTAATCGCGATAGCTGAAGACGCGGCAGCGCGGGCTCACCGAGAGCGAGAAGGAAAGGCAGTGTTGGCTCGAGTCCGAGCGCGGGTGCATGCGCGTCTCCATGATGCTCTCGCTGATCCAATGCGAATAGCGGAAGCGCGTGAGGTGCCGGATGGAATAGAAATTCATAAGTTCAGCTCTCAGCTTTCGGCAGGTTCGGAGAAACTATACGGCCAGCGCCGATTGAATCGAGTAGTGCACGTAATAGCGGTAGATCATTTCGTGAATGCGCAGGCACTGCCCGCGGATGGTGTGCAGAAAAGCGGCCGGATCGCCGGAGAGAATCTCGCCGATCGACGTGTACACAAGCATTGCGTGCAGCCGGCCCATGCCCGCGATGAGATCGTCGGGCGCGCGGCGGCCGCCTGACTGCTGGACGGCTTCGATGGCCTGCCGGATGCCTTCGACGCAATAGCGGATGGCATGCGGGAAGTCGCGGTTGAGCATGAGAAACTCCACCAGGCGGCCGGCAGTGAGATCGGCTGTGTACACCTGGCAGTACGCTTCGAACGATGTGCAGCAGCGCAGAAGGCCTACCATTTCGAGATACAAATGGCCGTCGCGTTCGTCGGCCGCGGGCTGAAACAGATCCTGCTGATAGACCTCGAGCAGTGTCGCGGTGGCGTAAGCACGCTCGAGATAGCGGCCCAGACGGATAAACTGCCAGCCCTGGCCGTGAATCATTGTGGTGTCCGTGGTGCCCTTGAAGAGATAGATGCCATCGATGATCGAGGCCAGCGTGTCGCTGGGATTGGATTGGAACTGCATCTCTGTCTGCGGCGAATGGACCTGATGAAAGAGCCGGTTCAGGCGCTGCCACTGCTCGGTCGAGATCTCTTCGCGCACCTGGCGGGCGTTCTCGCGCGCAGCATTCACGCAATACCTGACTGAGGCCGGCGCCGCGCGGTCGAAGACCAGTTGGTGCGCCATGGTTTCCAGGCTTCCGTCCCACAGGGTTCCCGTCTGCTTGCCGAGCGCAGCCATCATGCGCTGCCATCGCGCTTCAACGCTGGCCCCGCCCGTGTCCAGCATCAGGCTCATGGTCACGTCGAGCTGGCGCACGGTATTCTCCGCCCGCTCCAGGTAGCGGCTCATCCAGTAGAGACTGTCGGCAACGCGCGATAGCATCGTTCGGCTCTCCCGGAAGTAGTGGCCTCCCGTCCCTTCCGCGTTGAAGTTGCGGACGGGACGAGATACGGAAAAATCTTCGCTTATTCCAGAACCCATGTGTCCTTACTGCCGCCGCCCTGCGAGGAGT
>JBAWFY010000187.1:0-7741 GCA_049592335.1 Occallatibacter sp. | reverse complement strand
ATAGTAGGCTAGTTCCTCGCCTGTAAATGGGTTCTTCCGAATCCTCGATTTTTCCGAAGGCCAGAGCACCACGATCCCTGGCTCCCATGGTGGCCGTTTTACAAACCGCAGAGCGTGATCTCTTCGTAATCGATCATAGAAAGCGATGATGGATGCTGCACCGGGCACAAACTCAGGATCGGCACTAATTAGGAGGTGAGAGTACTGTTCCATGACGCTTCAATAATAGGTGACGCTGGGCATGATACGCATAGTTCCAAGCTCCAACAGGTTGAAGGCAGCTAAACTTGTGGCTATCAAACTTAAGAGGAGCAACCATGATCATCGGCGTTCCTAAAGAGATCAAGGACAACGAGGCGCGCGTCGGCATTACGCCGGCGGGTGTGAAGGCGCTCACCGAGGCCGGCCATACGGTGCTGGTGGAAACCCAGGCCGGGGCGCAATCCGGCTTTCCCGATGCCGAATACCAGAACGCCGGGGCCGAAATTGTGGGCGACGCGGGCTATGCCTGGGGCAAGGCCGAGATGGTGGTCAAGGTCAAAGAGCCGATCGAGAGTGAGTACGCTTACTTCCGCGAAGGACTGATTCTCTTCACCTATCTGCATCTGGCTCCGGTCCCCGCGCTCACCGATAAGCTGCTCGAAGCGAAGGTCATCGGCATCGCCTATGAGACGGTGCGCGACCGGCAGGGAACTCTTCCACTGCTCACGCCCATGAGCGAAGTGGCGGGGCGGATGAGCGTGCAGGTGGGCGCAAGCTATCTCGAGAAAGAGCGCGGCGGGCGCGGCATTCTGCTGGGCGGCGTTCCCGGCGTGCCTCCGGCGCACGTGACCATCCTTGGCGGAGGGGTGGTGGGCACAAATGCGGCGCGCATCGCCCTTGGTTTGGGCGCCAAGACCACGCTCATCGACGTGAACCTGAACCGGCTGCGCGAACTCGACGACCACTTTGGCGGCCGCCTTTATACGCTGGTCTCAAACAGCTACAACATCGGCTATGCCACGCGCGAAGCGGACCTAGTGATCGGCGGCGTGCTGATTCCGGGAGCGACCGCGCCGAAACTCGTGACGCGTGCGATGGTTTCCCAAATGAAACCAGGCGCCGTGATTGTCGACGTGGCCATCGACCAGGGCGGCTGCGTGGAAACCGCGCGGCCCACCTCGCATTCGAATCCCAGCTTCGTGGTGGATGGCGTGGTGCACTATTGCGTGACCAATATGCCTGGCGCGGTGCCGCATACTTCAACGCTCGCGCTCACCAACTCCACGTTCCCCTACGTGTTGCGCATTGCGAGTTTGGGCGTGGGCGAAGCGCTGCGCAGGGATGCGGGATTCGCCGAAGGGCTGAATACATGGCTGGGTACTCTGACGCATCGCGGTGTAGCCGAAAGCCAGCACCGGGAGTGGACGGCGGCTGAGCGCGCGCTCTCCTGACCCGGCGCCGGGAAACGAGCTGACGCTGGACAGCCGAAGCTGGCGGCCACCGAAGGGCGAACAAGACGACTTGCCCTCGCTCCTTTGGACTGCTAGGATGACCTTGTTCTCTACCCGGTGCGTTCTGTCCACCGGTTTCTACGCGGCGAATACGACCCTCCCGATTCGCCCCGCATCGGCAGCATTGGGTGTGCGACTTCCAGTGAGGAGGCAGTATGAACAAATCAATCCATAGTCTCGCGTGCTTCGCTGCGGCATTGGCCATCTCCACAGTCGCTCATGCCACCGCATTCACCTATGTCATCGCCAGCCCTGCAGGCGCGCCGCAATTCGACGCCACCCTGACCTTTACCGGCACTCTTATTTCTCCCGGCACGTACGATATCACGAACGTTTCCGGAGACATCGCCTCGGCGGATGTGACAGCGACGGATTTCAGCGTTCCCACCTTCCCTTGCAGCGCCACGGGCCCCAGCGATTTCTGCACAATTCCCAACCCGGCAATCAACGGCGCCACAATTGGTTACGATAACCTCCTCTATCCAGCCACTAGCCCGATCCTCGATAACGCCGGTCTCGCGTTCGGAGTCGACGGGGTGGATTTCAACCTCTTCTACATCGGCGGCGGTTTCGGCTACCAGTGGCTGGATAGCGCGAACTTTCCGAACTCGACGAATGTAGGCCAGCCAATTGACGTCAGCGCTGTGCCGGAACCTCCCTCGCTGGCGTACCTGGTAGAAGCCATCGCCGCAATCGCGGCAGCCATTGCAGTGCGCAGATTCATGGCCGGGAGCCAAAGCCGGGCCTAAGAATCATAGGACCGATGAGCGCAGGCGGTTTCTCCGCTTTGCCGCTTTGTTTTGATTGTGCGCCTCGATGGGGAAATTAGCTGCAAATCTGGGGCGCGGAAAGCTGTAAGTTTTGGGGGTTCAGGCCGGGGCTGTTCGCCGGTGAAATTTATCGCGCTAAGATTTCGGTTTCTTCAGCCAGTCAGGGTGGCCGCGATCTGAGGGGAGCTTTAGCGCAGGAAATTTGCCAGTCGGAGTTTACTGTGCGCGCCTGCGCAGTTCCAGCTCGACTACGCGCATCATTTCGCTTTCCGGGGCGGGCTTGCCGGTCCAGATTTCAAACTGGCGCGCGCCTTGCTGGACAAACATTTCGAGGCCGCTGACGACGTGGAGGCCGCGCGATTTGGCCAGCTTGAGGAGCGGCGTTTCGATGGGCGTATACACCATATCGAAGACCAGCGACGCATTGAGCTCGTTCTCTTTGAGCGGGAGCTGCTGCTTGATGCCGGTCATACCGCAGGGCGTGGTGTTGATGATGACGTCGAAGCGCTGCTTGGCGAGCACGTTCTGCTTGAGCACGTGCGCTTTGGCCTTGCGCGCGAGGGCGACGGCCTTCTCGTGGGTGCGGTTGACGACGTAGACCTCTGCGCCCTGTTCGACGAGACCGAAGACCGCGGCTCGCGCAGCGCCGCCGGCGCCGAGGACGAGAATGCGCGCGTCTTTGAGCCTCATGCGCCGTTCGAGCGGCCGCACCACGCCGTCCACGTCAGTATTGAAGCCGTAGAGCTTGCCGTCGGCGCCGGTACGGATCGTGTTGCACGCGCCGATCCTCGCGGTGAGCGCGTTGGTGTTTTCGAGATGCGGCAACACTTCCTGCTTGAACGGCATGGTGACCGCAACGCCGTCGAGAGGCAGTTCGCGAATGACGGTGAGCAGATCGTCGACGGTTTTCGGCTTGAGCGGCAGCATGACGGCGTTCAGGTTTTCGCGGCGAAAGGCCGTAACGTGCATGAGCGGCGAAAGCGAGTGGGAGATGGGATTGCCGGCCACGGCGAAGAGGCGCGTGGCGGAGTCAAGCTGCTCGAGGCGATAGAGATCGAGAAGGGCACGCGCGGAGAGCTGGCCGGGAGCGGTTTCTGCGCCGTCGGCTGGCGAAGCGAAGGTGAAGGCAGCGCCGGCGCGGGGGCTGAGGATGCGGCTGATCACTCCCTCCTCGCCCATGGCGATACCGACCACGTGCGCGTTGAGGGACTGATCTTCGACCATGCGCAAGACCGAGAGATTGTCGGCAAGGCTGCGCGCGGTGGTGACGACTTTGACGAAATCCGGCTCGAAGGCGGCGATGCGCTGTGCGGTCTGGATGAGGCCGTCGGGACGGCGGGTGCGGCTGAAATCGTGGGAGCTGATCAGGAGTGCGGCTCCGGCGGCGCGGAGGGCTGTGTGGAACCTGGCCAACTGGGGCCGGGTAGCCTGTTCAGCCGATTCGACTTCGAGATCGACGATGTGGGAGCCGGCCTCGGCAGCCTTCTGGAGCAGCTCGATCTCCGAATTCAGAGAACCCGTGAAGTGGCCGCCAAAGGACTTACGGCGACAGGTGGCGATCACCGTGAGCTCGCGATGGCGGTGGAGAAAGGCCTGGAGGGCGGAGAATACCGCGGCCGGCTTGGCCAGAGAATCGAGCCGTAACTCAATGAAAATAGAATCGTTAATCGAGGATTCGGCGCGGGAGAAAAGCTCCGCCGGGGTGGTTCCCTGGACCGCAATGCACAGCTTGCTTACGCGCAGGCGCGGCGCGGCCGGAGCCTGGGTGGGCCGCGATTCGGGCGTGCTGGAGACTGCGAGGGGCATGTCCTCTAATTGACGCATCTTAAAGGCCTTTTGTTCCCTTTGCAACCGATATTGTGCAAGTTGTAGCTCTTGCGCCACCCCTTTGGGGGGGCAGAGAATGAGTTCGTGCCTTGGCGAAGACGATTTGCGCTCCCTTTTGGGGCGATGGCGGTGGTTTTGCTGGGCGCTGCGGCGCAGCCGACATTGTGCGGTCCGGCGCCGTCCCAGCAGGCCGCTGCTCCGGGAACGAGATCCGCTCCGCCGCCCGAGGCGCGCGTCGACATCAATCGCGCCAGCCTCGACGAACTGCTCAGGATTCCTAGCATGACGCCGACCTGGGCCGGGCGCATCATCCGCTTCCGCCCCTATCGCACCCGGCAGGATCTTCTGGATAAAGGCGTGCTGCCCAGCAACGTGTACGACCGCATCAAGGATTATGTGATCGCGCACAGGGAGGAAAGGGGAGCGAGGGACTAGGGGCTGAGGGACTGAGTCCCTCCAGACTGCTGACAAAGTCAATTTGGTGCGTCGGCGAAAGGCCCGTGGCTAAAGCCACACTGAATATAGGAGCCTTATTCGTGAGGCTGAAGCCTCACGCTCCCTCCGAAGGATCACGAGCCGGGTTTTTCATCAATCTCAAGGGACTAAGTCCCTCGCTGCATTGCTCCCTCTCTCCCTGTCGTTCGATACACTGTCCCTGACAGGAGGCCTTTTCCATGCAAACGCGCATTCTTGGCACCACCATGCCGGTTCTCGAAGTCGACCTCAACCCCAACGAGAGCGTCTTTTCCGAGAGCGGCGAGCTCTCGTGGATGACGGCATCCATCCAGATGACCACGCACACGCAGATGGGCGGAGGCGGCGGAGTGTTTGGCGTGCTGAAGCGCGCGGTTGCCGGCGCAAGTATTTTTATGACCGAGTACCGCGCCATCCAGTACCCCGGCTCGGTTTCGTTTGCGACTAAAGTTCCTGGCCATATTGTGCCCGTCGATCTGACCCCAGGTCAGGAGTACCTGGTGCACCGGCACGGCTTTTTGTGCGCTACGCCGCAGGTGACCATTACGATCGGCTTTCAGCAGTCGCTCGGAGCGGGCATCTTTGGCGGCGACGGCTTCGTGCTGCAGCGGGTCGGCGGCATGGGCACGGCGTGGCTCGAGCTCTCCGGCGAACTGGTGCAGAAGACGCTCGCGCCCGGCGAAGTGCTGCGCGTGCATCCCGGCCATGTGGGCGCGTTTCAGGCGACGGTGGGGTTCCAGATCACCATGGTTCCCGGCCTCAAGAACATGATCTTTGGCGGCGATGGGCTTTTTCTGGCGGAGATGGTGGGGCCGGGCACAATCTGGCTGCAGACACTGCCCATCTCGCGCCTCGCGCATCAGATTTACGAGTACCTGCCGAAAGCCCCGGCGCAACAAGGGGCGGCCGTGGGTGGGGCGGGGCTGCTGGGCGGCATTGTCGGCTCGCTGCTGAACGGTGGCCAGTGAAAGGCAGGGACCAAAGGGGACAAGGGAACCAGGGACTCAGGAACTTGCATCCATTACTGTAGCGGGCGACCTTTGCTGATTCACTGTTTCCAGTCGTTCGTCCTGGCTGATTACTCAAACGGGTTTGCAAGGAACGCCGCATGACTCAGCACGCGTTGAGCCGCAGGGAACGCATTCGCGGCCACATCGTTTTTGCCTTCGCTCTTGTTCTCGCGTTGTACGTCGCGTGGCTTCTGCGCAGGCTCCTGTTTCTGTTCTACGTTTCGGCGCTCTTTGCCGTGATTCTTTCGCCGGTGGTGCGCGCCACGTCGCGGCTGCGTATCGGCCGGCGCCATCCGTTTGAGGGCTCGGCAGCGATCCTTTTTCTGATCGTGCTGGCGGCCGCCGCGTTGACCGGCTTTGGCTTTCTCGCATTGCCCCCGGTGATTCACGATCTTGAGGCGGTCCACGGCGAACTGCCCGCGCGCATTCCCGAGCTGATGGCCAGGCTCAAGCAAATCCCATTCGCCAATCGCCTGGACTCGGGTCAGATTGTGGACTGGATTCAGGGCATGCTGGGCGAAGGGGCCGGCGCGGTGCTGCATTCTCTGCCCAACCTGGCCGGCTCGCTGATGGACGTCATCGCCGGCTTCGTGCTCACTCTCTACTTCATTCTTGAAGGCGAGAGCGCTTATCGCTGGTTTCTCTCGATGATTCCGCCAGTGCCTCGCGCACGGCTGGACGCAACTCTCGCACGTGCGGCCGTGCGCATGGAGAAGTGGCTGGTGGGCCAGGCCTCCCTCATGCTCATCCTGGGAACCGCCAGCACCATCGTCTACGTCTCACTCGGCGTGCGCTACGCCTACGGCCTCGGCGTGCTCACGGGGCTGCTCAATCTGGTTCCCATCCTGGGTGTGGCAGTTTCGGCGGTGCTGGCCATGGTGGTGGCGGCCGTCGATTCGTGGGGACGCGTTCTGGGGGTCGCCATCTTCTTCGCCATCTGGGTGCAGCTCGAAAACAGCTTTCTCGTTCCCCGCATCATGAGGAGCCGCGTGGACCTGCCAGGGCTCGCGATCTTTGTCGCGCTGCTGCTGGGGTCGGAGCTGGGAGGCATTCTCGGCGCCATGGTTTCGATCCCGACCGCGGTGCTGGTCGCCGAGCTGCTTGATGAGTATCTGGTACGGAAGGATGCGGCGGACCCTGCGTCGATGCAAAGATCGCTATAGACGGCAAGAGTTCCCGTCTCATTGAGTATTCGCGGTTTCCTTGTTTTCCTTCGGGGCGTTCGTCAATCCGAGAGTCGCTCCGGCAAGCAACGAAATTCCGAGTTGGAAGGACAGGCTGATTGGGTCCGTCGCTCTTTCACCGAGGACTTTCCATCGCAATAGGTCTGAGAGTGTGAGGAACACGGACAGCCCACCCCCAAACCCTAGTACCCAGACGAACCAGAAATATTGTCTTCGACGAAGATGTTGATTGTGGCGGTCGACGCGCCAGAAGGCGAACCTGTACGGGACACCAAAGAGCTTCGCGATAAGGGGCACGATTACGTCGGACCAAACTGTCCAGGCACCGAGGGCAGACAGGTACACCAGAACCCATCTCATGCTGGCGCTCCATAACAACAGGACATGATACACCCGATTGGGGCTGCCTCCAGCCAGTTCCATCGTGCAATTCCTTGCTTCCAGCAAACAAATGAATGGGGAAGCGGTTGAGCGGACATTACCGCTTAGTCGACACGCGATGGCGCCTGCGGCATGGATGGCCGTCCGCTGTGAACTAAGAACGCTAAGCTATGAACCGTTTCACGCGGGCACGCGCATGGCCTCGATTGCTGCTGTCAGGTCCTTGCTCAGTTTTTCCTGCGCCTCCTGGGTCAGCTTATCCTCGCCGCTGGTCAGGTAGAACACGTCGATGGCGGTCTCGCCTTCCGTGTCGATGAGCGCGATCTTGATGTTGCACTGGTTCCTGCCGAAGGTGAGGGCAATCTGGCGCAGCAGGCCGGGGAGGTCCTGCGCAATTACCTGGAGAATCGTGGAGTGGCTGGATGATTCGGAATCGAATTCGAGCTTGGTCGGCACTTCGACCTTGAGGTTCGAGGGATGATTCAAGTGACGGCGCGCGTCGAGCAGTTGCTGCACCGGGATCTTCTGCGCGACCACGTCGTGCACATTTTCGAGGAAGCGTTCTTTCTCGCTTGGGTTTAGTTCGATGGTGCGGAAAATGT
>JBAWFY010000186.1:0-6055 GCA_049592335.1 Occallatibacter sp. | reverse complement strand
GGACTCAACGCGCACTGATGTCACGTCCTCCATCTTGAATCCTGGCAAACTCGTGACCAGTCTATAGAAGAACTCCGTCTTGGCCCTCGGGTCATTGAACCCAGAGAAGTCAATCTCTTCGGTGTCTATAACAGTCGAGCGGAGGGTGTTGACTCGTTTGGAAATCCCTTGTGCGATTGAAGCGCCCTTAGCCGTTGAGGGATACGTAATGACCATCTCACTTCCCGAAATTCTGACTTCGATATGTGCGTCTTTTCGTTGAACTTGGCGCAGCGTCGTGCGTGAAAGGTCCAACTCGTTGTATTTCACATCGATTGCGCATCCAGATTCGCCGTTCAAATAGGTTGTTGCCTTCTCGCCGTCTGCGGAAGAAGTTTTGACCAAATCGTCGGTAATGGTCTTGATCTCATCCCGAGTGAGTGAGGCACGAATGCGCACAGAAGAGGACTTCTCCCCTCTGCCTGCCCTTTCAAATTCCGCTACAATCGCCGAGACATCACTGTGCCCGAAGGCAAGGAGTGAAATCGACTCTGCAAGCGCGAGTCGCTCTTCTCGTTCTGAGTAGAAGATTCCACGCCCTTGTCCAATTTCACGCAATGAGGCTTCGCTGAACTGCTGCCGCGAGGACATCAGCGCGTCAAAGAAATCTTTGTCTGTTGCGTAGTAGAGCAAGTTCATCGACTTATTCATGGAACATCCCCACCTCAACGTCCGAGAAAGTAGACACTACATTGGTTATCGCGGAGTATTCGATCTTCTTTAGGAGTTCTGCCATTGCCTCGCCTCCTTCGTAGGCGTCAACGTACTCCCTGATAGCGTGCTGAAAATGAGATGGAGCGTTCGGCGCTGGGTCAAGTAGTCGGAGTCGAATGGTGGTGGTCGCACTTAGCATCTGGTAGTGTTCAAGGTAATCGAGAATGTATAAAAACTCTTTGGACGATTCGCCACGATGACGGTAGTAGATCACATATCCGACCTGCTTTGTTGAAGGATCCGTGTGCTGCAATGTGATCCATGGTCCCGTGAGCATCTCAAGAGTTGCAGCTCGGGCCGACGGCTGCACGTTCTTTCTACGAACAAGTTCTGGAAAATGAAACCGGCAAGCCTGGCTGTCGGGAAGCAGATTCTCTCCGCGCATCTGGACGATGTCATATCGCACGTTATTCAGCCAATGAATCATACGCGGGCCGAGAACGATGATCCGGGAGCCCGTGGGGATATTTACATCGTCAAGACGAAGTGTTGTCATCACACCGTCGAAATCTTTGTCATAAGCTCCATCGTGGTTATAAATGAAGAGAAGGCCAACAATAGATGCGGTTACATTCTTATCAACATACATATCTCGCCAAGACGCGCTGATTTCCGCACAGGTGAGAGCCCGGGAAAGCGATGCCATGGCGGATTCAATTGCCCCAGCCGTGATGCTTCCTGCCTTGTAGCTCTTCAAGTCGCAGTTAACATAAGTGCGCGTGAGCGAGTATGGCTCGTCGTAGTAAAAGACAACATCACTTGGGTGAGTCTTGCGTTTGTGCAGTTCGGGATTCTCGCACGGCCAGTTGTGGTTCGTTGTTCCAGTCGTCAGCCAACCAAAGACGGAGAAGACCTTATTCGAGAGGATTTCTGCCATGGTGGCAATGTTCGTCGTTTCTGGCACGAATAGCACACTCCCGCGTTGAGCGTTTTGAGATTGCCTGCTATTATACCGGGCGGATGCTTGCTGCGTGATCGATTGCTTGACAAAACCTTCCACGGCATCACTTTACACGTCGCCGTTGCGTCTGAAGTCACGTGGGGGACCGCCGATCTCCATCAGTAGGTAGAGGGCAGAGATTGCCATTGATGAGGCTGCTAGTCGCGACCTAATGAAGTCTATCTTCTTCCGTCATGCCGGGACCATCCATCCCCAAGGCAGTGTGAGAACGCCATCTTCTAGCGGACGCGCTTTGCCGCTGTGAAGCACCACTCCCCTGACCAATGTTGATTTGCGTTTCAAATCTTCACGGAAGGCGCGGATACCGGTCGCGTCATTAGCCGTCACCTGACTGCTCGCCTTGATCTCTAGTGCAACAAACTTGCCGGCTTCTTCCAGGATGAAGTCTACTTCGTGACCTGTACGGTTGCGCCAAAAGTGCAGTTTGCGCTGTCGTGGATCGAGGGATCGCCAGGTCTCCAGCGTCTGAAACAGGGTTTGCTCCAACCAGAATCCACTGTCCATTCTGGTCGTCACCTCGGCGGACGATCGGATTCCGGCAAGCCAGGCAGCAAGCCCGCAATCGGTCCAAAGCAGCTTCGGCGCTTTGACCAGCGCCGCCGTGGGGTTGGTTGCCAGAGGACGGAGGCGCGTGATCATGCATCCGGTCTCCAGCAGATTCAGATACCGGTGCGCGGTCGGGTGGCTGAGCGCCGCATCGCGCGCAAGGTCAGCCTGGTTGAGCAGTTTGCCGGTCCGTTGCGCCGCCAGCATCATCAGGCGCTGAAAATCAGGCAGGCTGGAGATGGCGCTCAACTGGCGCAAATCCCGCTCCAGATAGGTCTGCACATAGGCGGCGAACCAGAGGCCGCGGTCGGCGTCCGAGTTGATTTCGAGTGCAGGCGGAAAGCCTCCCCGTAGCAGCCATCGCGTCCAGTCGCCCGGTTCATCCGGCCATTCACGCCAATCGAAATCCGGGGCGAACAAACGATCCAGCGGCGACAGCGCGCCTTTGCGCTCCTGCCACTCGGTTGGGCAAAACGGCGGCAGATCGAGGTAGATGGCGCGGCCAGCCAGCGTCTCCGCCACCTGCTTCATCAACAGGAGATTTGCCGAGCCGGTGAGGATGAAATCTCCGGCCCGCCGACTGGTGTCAACGGCACGCTTGACGGCAAGCAGGATCTGCGGCGCTCGCTGGACTTCATCGAGAATGACTGGGCGGGTGGCAAGCAGCGAGTCGGGATTGCGCTCTGCCTGGTCAAGAATCCCGACATCGTCCAGAGTGAAGTAGGTACGCGCGGGTTCAAGCGCCTGGGTCAGGGTGGTTTTTCCGGTCTGCCGTGCGCCTGTCAAGACGGTAACGGGCAGGACTCGCAGGGCGGACTGGAGATTACTGTTAAACCAGCGAGGCTTAATTCTGTCCATGTAATGTAATAAATCATTTCACGGCGTGAAATGCAATGGGAATATCGGGCTTTCGGCCTTGGCTCATTGACCACAAGGATTCATTCCGTATGGAGCAGGCTTCCGGGTAGGAAGCCAGAGATCGAGGTGCAAAGGCCGCCAATCCAACGACCGTTGGGCAGATGTTTAGGGAGGTAATATTCAATTTTCTATTCGAATGGAGTGTCTGCAAATGAATGATAGTAGAATTGGTTATTCGACAATGGGAGTCAGTTGGGAGTCGGTTTGGGGTTTACGGGAGTCTGTTTTAAGTCAATTTTTCGCTTCTCGGAGTCGAGAACTGAGGAGTTGTTGGGTTCAGACTCCAAAACAGACTCCCAATAGACTCCCAATAGGGTGTCCAGAGGGTACTTTTCCGTACTTCCGGGTCGCCATAAGTGCTGTAAAGTCTGTAAAATGTGTGAGTTCCCGGCTACTCATAACCCAAAGGTCGCTGGTTCAAATCCAGCCCCCGCAACCATTTAAATCAACGGGTTAAAGGATGAGAGCCCGTTGAGCGCAGGTCCAAAAACGGTCCAATAAGATCGGCGCCCATTCGAGAGTGAAAAAAGGCTGCTTCGGGCAGCCTTTTTCATTGCTTCAGGAATGGCATTTCACGCCACCCGCTTCTTGCGGCCTGTTGCGCGCAGCGTCATGCGAACCACTTTGCTGTTGGCATCGCGCTTCGCCCTCATCCGGGAGTTCCCATAGTTCATTGTCGTGCTGTGCTGTGCGTGGCGCATCAGTTTCTGCTGCACTCCAATGCGAGCCCCGACCTCATCAAGCCATGTCCGGTAAGTGTGACGGAAAGCGTGCCATACATTCGAAATGGGTAGGACGCGTGCGATCGACCGCTCTGTTCCAGACTCTGATAGGAACGGAGGATGAAGTCGAGCCCTGGCCAGACAATCGCAATCTGCGCTGGAGAGAGCGTCACTTTGATCCGGGGATCGTTTGTGTCCGCACCGGCTACTTTCGTGGCCATTAAGTTCGCCTTAACCCAAATTCATTAACGGCCTTCAGGATACGAGCGGTCGCCACCTCTCGTTGTAATGGCTCTCACAGTACCGTGCAATGTAGGAGCGGACAGCCTCCTAGCCCCGAACCAGTTTCCAACGATTTGGAAATCTGCTGAAATTGGATGATTCCAACGGCATTACCGAGGCTAAACATCAAGCTAAACAACGCTATGCATAAGGCTTTAGACGGATTTCACACCGTTACCAATCCATATACAATCTTGGTTACTAGCCGCCGATATCGAAATGCAATCGCCTTTTTTCTTGACTGATCGCACAGAGTGTGCAAGAAAAAAGGCATATTTCTTAGTTTTCGAAATCTCTCTCCGTGCTCTCGATGCTGATTTTTCCGGTTTGTTCACTTTTCTGTCCCTGGTATCTCACATCAGTTCGTAACCGAGGTTGCGAGGTCCATAATGAAGGTCCGCGTCAGTATCCCTGTCGCACTCACGTTTTTGTTCTCACTTCTCCTTCAATCTACAGAGCTCATGGCCAGTCCAACGCCGGTACCGCCGGGGGCATGCCTCTATGCGCTCGATCCGAGCGCGACGGACGCATTCCAGATTGCCGGGGCGCAGTCGATGTATACCGCGTGTGGGGTGGTTTCGGAGTCGAGTTCGAATAGTGCGTTCGAGATGGAAGGCGCGGAGACGTTGTATCTCGAAAACCACGCGCAGGTGAGCGTGGTGGGCGGAGCAGATCTCACGGGGCAGACCTATCTCTACGACACCATCAGCGGCCGGGACGTGTCGGCCGTGCAGACCAACAGCCCCGGGGACCCGCTATCGAGCCTTTCGCCGCCGACCTCAGGGACCATCGTCGGCAGAAGCCCGACCTATTACGACATGAACTCGAAGCCGGCGAATAATACGCTTTCGCCAGGCATTTATTGCGGCGGCCTGACGATCGGCAACACCAACGGAACAATCTTCACGTTCAGTCCCGGCGTGTACATTATGGCGGGCGGCGGACTGACACTCGAGTCCCAAGCCACGGTGAGCGGCACGGGCGTTACGTTTTACAACACGTCGAGCACAGGCTGGGGTTGCTCGTCGAGCTACAGCTACAAGCCCGTCACGATCAGCGGACAGGTAAGCGCGACGCTCAGCGCGCCAACCAGTGGCGCCTTCAACGGCATTCTGTTTTTCGGCAATCGCACCGGATGCTCGACCGCGGGGTCCTGCGTCGACCAGATCAACGGCGAGTCGACGGCGATCCTGAACGGCGCGCTCTACTTCAAGAGCGATGAGATTGAGATTACCGGCTCGAACGCCAGCGGCTACACCATGCTGGTGGCCGACAAGATTTATATCAACGGCAACTCCAACTTTGGTGAGAATGGCAGCCCCTTCGACGACATCACGGTAAGTGTGAGCCCCTCGACAGCCTCGCTTTTCGCCGGCCAGGCGCAGCAGTTCACGGCCACCGTCGAGAATACCGGCAACACGGGGGTTACGTGGACCATCTCTCCATCGAGCGCAGGAAGCATCAGCTCATCGGGTCTTTATACAGCTCCTTCTTCGATCACCGCGCAGCAGACGGTCACTGTAACAGCAATCAGCCAGGCGGACGATACGAAGACGGGAACGGCGACGATCACGCTGCTGCCGCCGCAGACGCCTGTGATTACGTGGGCCACCACACCTGCGGCAATCACTTACGGCACAGCGCTGAGCGCGACGCAGCTCGATGCGACAGCAAGCGTGTCTGGGACATTTGCCTATTCACCGGCTGCCGGAACGGTATTGGCCGCCGGGAGCCAAACGCTTTCTGTCACCTTCACGCCGACGAATACGGCCGAATACACGGTAGCTACGGCCGGCGTGGTTTTGACGGTCAACAAAGCGACACCGGCGATCACCTGGGCTACGCCTGCAGCGATTACTTACGGGACGGCTCT
>JBAWFY010000185.1:0-6716 GCA_049592335.1 Occallatibacter sp. | reverse complement strand
GCCCCGCTCCGGCGCAATTGACGGCAGCGGAAGAAGAACGGGTGGAGCGTCTCATCGCCACGCTGCAGACCTCCATGTGGGCCCATGCCGGATTGCTGCGCGAAGAATCCTCCTTGCTCGAGGGACTGACCGCGCTCGCCGCCGTCGAAGCCAATCTGGATGAGATTGCCGCCAGCGGCCGCGTCGGCCGCCGCCTCGCCGAAGCGCAGTCCCTCAGCCGCGTGGCGCGCGCCATCCTTATCTCCGCGCTCGCCCGCACGGAGAGCCGCGGCGCGCACTTCCGCTCCGACCACCCCCGCCACGACGATGCGCAATTCAAAAAGCACTCGGTTGTCGGTTCCGACGGCCGCGTCCATTTCGAAGCGTGGTAGATCCTGATCAGTGATGCAAGAAGATGGTAGGGACGGGGCAGGCACGAGGCTCAGTCCCGCATTTCGGATTCGGCAGTTCCGCTAACTCGCCGGCTTGCTGACCCGCTGACTCACTGCAGCTGCCACGGCGCACACCGCCAAAATCGCGCCGATCACCACAAGCGAAACCGTCGCCGGCACCGCAATCCACGGCGCAGCGAGCATCTTGAGCGCCGCAAACGCCAGAATCGCTCCGAGTCCGTAGTGCAGCAGCCGGAACCGGTCGAGCATCGCCGCCAGCGCAAAATAAATCGACCGCAATCCCAGAATCGCCGCCACATTCGACGTGTACGCCACAAACGGATTGTGCGTCACCGAGAGCACTGCGGGAATCGAGTCGGTGGCAAACATCAGATCGGTGACCTCAACGGCCAAAATTACCGGCACGAGAGATCCCTTGGCCGGCTGCAAACGCACGATCCATTGCGGAATCGCAGCGCGCGCCGAGCCGCCACGCAACAGCCGCCACGCCGCGTAGAGCAAAAATGACCCGAATATCCACGTAATCCAATCGAACCGTTCGAGCAGCGTAACGCCCACCGCGATGAAGAGCGCTCGCAGCACGAACGCGCCCCATACCCCCCACAAGAGTGCCTTGTGCTGGCGTGGCCCGCTGATGCGGAACCCCTGAAAGAGCACCAGGAACACAAACAGATTGTCGACGCTCAGCGAGGCCTCGATCGCGTACCCGGCCGCGAATTCAAGCGCCGTCTGCCGGCCCTGCGCCACGGCGATCCAGCAGGCAAATCCCGCCGCCGCCAGCACCAGTCCCGCCGTCCCGAGCCAGACAAATATCTGGCTATGGCGCGACTCGCGGCGGTGGCCGGGGAGAAAGGAGTCCGCCACCAGCACCAGCGCCACAACCGCGTGAAAGCCCAGCCACCACACCCAGGAAACGCCGGCAATCATAGCTGGATGCTATCGCATTGGGCTGGATGCTACAGCAAGAGAGCGAGTTAGCAAGCCAGCCAGGTCAGCGAGTCGGCAGGATTGTCACCCATTGCTCCACTGTTGCATCTCTTATCTAGGGGGCAACTCGCATGGGCGATTGGACCAAAGCACCTGAGTACAAGCACGAGCAGCGCCGGCCTCGCGTGGTCATCGTCGGCGGAGGCTTCGGCGGTTTGCACGCAGCCAGATCGCTTGCGAATCTGCCCGTGGACGTAACTCTCGTTGACCGGCGCAATCATCATCTATTTCAGCCGCTGCTCTATCAGGTGGCGCTGGCCGTGCTCTCGCCTGCTGACATTGCTCAGCCCATCCGCAGTATTCTGCGTGGCCAGAGCAACGCGGATGTGCTGATGGACGAAGTGGTTGGCATCGACGCCGCCGGCCGGCAGCTATCGCTTGCGAGCGGCGCTCGGCTCAACTACGACTATCTCGTCCTCGCCACCGGTTCCACGCACTCCTATTTCGGACACGACCAATGGCAGCCGCTCGCTCCCGGCCTCAAGACCACTGAAGACGCCATCGAAATCCGCCGCCGCGTGCTCCTCGCCTTCGAGCTCGCCGAGCGGCAAATGCTCGAACAGGGCTGGCATCCGCCATTGAATTTCATCGTCATCGGCGGCGGGCCCACGGGCGTGGAGCTGGCCGGCGCCATCAGCGACATTGCGCAGCTCTATCTGCGCGATGACTTCCGCCACATCGATCCCAGGAAGAGCCGCGTGTTGCTTCTCGATGGCGGCCCGCGCGTTCTCGCCTCTTACCCGGAAGACCTTTCCGCCAAGGCCGAAGCCACGCTCAGGCACCTGGGCGTCGAAGTCCACACCAAAACGCAGGTCACCGGAATTGGCCCCGGCTGGGTTGAAGCTAACGGCCAGCGCATGGAAGCCGCCGTCACCCTCTGGGCCGCGGGCGTCGAGGCCTCACCGCTCGGCAAGATGCTCGGCGCGCCGCTCGACAAGCGCGGCTGCGTCATCGTCGACGACCGCCTCAATCCACCCGCGCTGCCTGAGGTCTTTGTGATCGGCGACCTCGCTCATCTCGAGCAGGGCGGCCATCAGATTCCCGGCGTAGCGCAGCCCGCGATGCAGATGGGCGATCATGTCGGTAAACTCATCGCCGCCGATCTCGCCGGCCGGCCCCGCCCTGCCTTCCGCTATTTCGACAAAGGCGACATGGCCACCATCGGCCGCATGGCCGCCGTAGCGAAAGTGGAGTGGCCCTTCAAAGCCAGGCTCAGCGGCTTGCCCGCGTGGGTCACCTGGGCCACCGTCCACATCTTCTTTCTCATCGGCTTTCGCAATCGTATCTCGGTGCTGGCCAACTGGATCTGGACGTATCTCACCTTCCACCGCGGCGCGCGCCTCATCACCGGCGACCAGAACCTGCCGGGCTGGAAAGAGCAGACGCAGGCGGGACCGGTGGAGCAGAAGGCCAACGCCGCGGACTGAGAGAGGAAGCTCTTAGCTGTCAGCTATTAGCTTTCAGCTCTCAGCGCCGCAGGCGCTCATTCAGTTTCGCCGAATTGCCAATAGCGGGAATCCTCAGCAATCCGCTTGAGATCTTCAACAAGCGCACTGCACCGGGCACACGAACGGACATGAGGATGGTTGTCGACATCCGCGCCTGACGCGATAAGGTCGGAGAGCTGGGCTTGAAATTCGAAGCAACTCGATCGGCTTGGCTCTTCGCTCATAGTACCTCTCGCTCAAAAACTAACACTGAAATGCCCCCTCGCACGAATCAGCTGAGAGCTGACGGCTAATAGCTCCTTCCCCACCCCATCCACTAAAATAGAGAGGAAATGCTCGACTTAGGATTTGTACGCGCCAACCTGGAGTTGGTGGAAGCAAAGCTTCGCACCCGCGGCGCCGATCCGGCTGCGCTGCTGGGCGATTTTCGCGCTCTCGATAAGAGCCGCCGCGAAGCCATCACAATGGCCGAGAGGCTGAGGGCGCAACTCAACGACCTCAGCGCACAGTCGAACGTGCTGCGGCGAAGGTCGCAAGAGGGCTCTTCCAAAATACGAGAAAACACAGCACTTATCCAAGGACTCAAAGAGCTCATAGAAAAGACTCAAACTTCGTTGAACTCGGGACAGGATGTCGCTGCCGTGATGGCGGAGATTCAATCGGGGCTCAGTTCAGCTCTGGCAAACGCCGACTCGGCCAACGGTTTGCTAGATATGCAAAAGGAAATCTCATCGCTCACGGCCGAGGCGCGAAAGCTCAAGGAGGAATCGGAAGCCCTACAAAAGACTGCCAACGCATTGGACGCACAAATCGCCGATCGCCTTTCAAGGATCCCCAATCTCACCCGCGACGAAGTGCCCGTTGGCCTCTCGGAAGCCGACAACAAAGTTGTAAAAACCTGGGGCGAGCAAAAGAAATTCGACTTCGACGCGAAGCCGCATTGGGAGATCGGCGAGGCACTCGGCATTCTCGATCTTGAACGCGCGGCCAAGCTCTCCGGCGCGCGGTTTGCCGTCTACATGGGCGCTGGTGCGCGTCTGGAGCGGGCGCTCATCAGCTTCATGCTCGACATGCACACCCAGAAGCACGGCTACAAAGAAGTGCTGCCGCCGTTCATGGTCAATTCCAAATCGCTCTTCGGTACCGGCCAGTTACCCAAGTTCGCCGAGGACCTCTTCCGCTGCGCCGAAATTCTGCCGGACGGGGATCTCGTACGAAACATGATCACGAAAGCATTCGAGGGAAGCGGCGAGACCGTTGATGATTTCGGACGATTCTCTGACCATTGGCTCATTCCGACGGCTGAAGTTCCGGTCACTAATCTTTACCGCGACGAAATCCTCGACGAATCCCGCCTGCCCATCTGTCTCACGGCGTACACGCCGTGCTTCCGCGCAGAAGCTGGCGCAGCGGGCAAGGACACGCGCGGCATCATCCGCCAGCACCAGTTCCAGAAGGTCGAGCTGGTCAAATTCACGCGCCCCGAAGAATCGGACGCCGAGCACGAAAAACTCACCCGCAACGCCGAAGAGATTCTTGAAGCCTTGGAATTGCCCTATCGACGAGTCCTTCTGTGCACCGGCGACACCGGCTTCTCTTCCGCCAAGACCTACGATCTCGAAGTCTGGCTGCCGGGGCAGAACCTTTACCGCGAAATCAGCTCCTGCTCGAACTTCGACGCGTTTCAGGCGCGGCGGGCCAACATCCGCTACCGGCCCGCTACGGGCGGCGGCAAAGCCAAACCCGAATTCGTCCACACGCTCAACGGCAGCGGCCTGGCCGTGGGCCGCACCTGGCTCGCAATCCTCGAAAACTACCAGCAGGCCGACGGCTCGGTCCGCATCCCCGAAGCCCTTCGCGGCTATATGGGCGGAATCGATACAATAGTTAGGGAATCGTAATGGCATCTTCCGCACCCAACCAGGTGATCGCGCAGTCCCGCTCCCGCATCACTGAAATTGTGAGGAGCTATTTCTACTGGAGCTATCCCCGCGGAGCGTTCCATTACGACGTAATGGTGACGCTGATCCTGCTGTTCATCTTCCTCACGCCGCATCTGTGGGATTACGGCGCCAAGCCTCCGCTCAACCCGGGGCCAGTGCATCCGATGCAGGTGGTGGGCAGCGGTCGCTACGTCGTCGTCACGGTGCAGGCCGCGGATGTCGATCTCCCCGCGGACGCATCTTACCCAGAAGTGAAGAAGGCGCTGCGCCAGGCCATTGAGCCCGTCATGGGCGATGCCGTCTCCGTGGAGAAATGGCAGACGGTCACCGATGCTCAGGGACATCTGCTCTGGAAGATCTGGGCCCGCCGCTAGCGTTGCTTTTCGCGTTTTTCGGGCTGCAATCGTCGTCAAATAAGTAAAGGAAATTCATGTACTCACGCAATTTCTTGGTATCTCTCGGTTTGCTTGCGATCTCGTTTCTTCCTATCCGGCCCGCACAGGCTCAGGACAAGGCCAGTCTGCTCGCCAGGCTCGATGCCGCAGCTAAGGGTTTTCATTCGGCGACTGCAAGTTTCGAATTCGACACGATTCAGACGGACCCGGTTTACGACAAGGACGTGATGACCGGAACCGCCTACTACGAGCGCCATGACAGCCATCTCCAGATGGCCGCCCACATCACAAATCACGACGGCCAGCCGGCCGCGAGGACATACATTTTTTCCGGCGGTGTGCTTCGCGTTTCTGACACTGGCAAAGAGAGCGATGCTACGACTTATTCCCAAGCCGGCAAGTACGAAAGCTATCTGATGCTCGGCTTCGGCGCCAGCGGCAAGGACCTTGAAGACAAATGGAATATAACCTATCTCGGCAAGGAGACCATCGACGGCATCGCGACCGACAAGCTTGAGCTCGTCGCCAAGGACCCGAAGATCCGTGAGAACATCCCCAAGGTCACCATCTGGCTCGACACGGCTCGTGCGGTCAGCCTTAAACAGGTATTCGACGAGAAAGACGGAAACTCGCGCGTCTGCACCTATTCAAATATCAAGGTGAATCAGCCTTTGCCGAAGACGGCTTTCAAATTCGAAAAATAAAGCCGGCTGTTCGTCCGCGAAAGCGCGACTCCTCCCAGCGCAAACAGCATCGGGAAACACTCGATCGTATAGCGCGTCTCTGGAGCCGCGACGGTCAGCAGCAACGCGCTGCGCAGCAGCAAATACGCGAGCAATGCGCCCCAAAAACGCGGCTTTACGCAAAGCCCTACGATCGCCAGCAATAAATAAGCCGCATTCAGCGCCGCGTAGGCCCAGCTGAACTCCGTCTCCGTGTGATGATGCTCGTAAACCCACCAGTCGAGATCGATGGGCAGGTTCTCGACGCGCGGCCGCAGACCCATATCGGCCAAGCGGCCCAGCGGTAGCCACACATAGTAGCGTAGCGGGTGCGCGGCGATGCGCTCTCCAGCCAGCCGCGCAAAACCCGCGTCGATTTCAGACGTCATCTCCATGCCGTGCGTGTTGTAGTCCTCCGCCAGCTTCGCGGTCGCCGCGTACTCGGCTGGCGTGTCGAACGCGCGCCTGGGCAGGGCGCTCATGTCAAACTGCTCTCCCGGCACATTCCAATAGATGAAGTACGTTGAGTTGAAGTCGAGGCTCCAGGTTTTCACCCATCGCTCCCATCCGGGATTGGTGCGTTCGCCGGGGTCGTTGGCCAGCCGTGGCGCCAGCGGCTCAAAAACGTGAAAGACGCGCCAGTTCCGCCACGTCCACACGGCGAAGGGCGCGAGCGCGAGCAGCCCGCACACCACCGTCATGTGAATGACTTTTTGCCGCAGAATCTCGCTCTTCCTCAGATTCAATCCAAGAAAAGGAAGAAATGCCGCAGCCGCCAGCAAACCATCGGGCCGCAGAAGCGCGGCCGCTGTCAACGCAAATGTAAACC
>JBAWFY010000184.1:0-20291 GCA_049592335.1 Occallatibacter sp. | reverse complement strand
GGCTATTACTGACCGCTGACAACTGATCACTGACAACTGCCTTTACGCCTTCACCGCCGCCAGTTCCTGCTTGAAATTCGCCGCGTACTCCTTCATCGCCGCGTGCAGGCGATTGCGCAGGTCGTCGTCCAATTGCTTTTTCTCGGTCAGGTCGGCAAGCAATGCCTGCTGCGAGTTCGCAAAGTACTTGTGCAGCCCGTCTTCGAAGGCGCGAATGTCGGCCACCTGCAGGTCGTCGAGATAACCTTGCGTTCCGGCAAACAGCACGATCATCTGCTGCTGCCATGTGAGCGGATGGAATTGCGGTTGCTTGAGCAGTTCCGTCAGCCGCACGCCACGCGCCAGTTGCTTCTGCGTCAACGGATCCAAATCAGATCCAAATTGCGCGAAGGCCGCCAATTCGCGATACTGCGCCAGATCGAGTTTGAGCGTCGAGCCCACCTGTTTCACCGCTTTGATGGCAGCCGAGAATCCCACGCGCGAAACCGAGAGGCCCACGTTGACGGCGGGACGGACGCCCGAGTTGAACAGGTCGGTTTCAAGAAAAATCTGCCCGTCGGTAATGGAAATCACGTTGGTGGGAATATACGCCGAAACATCGCCGGCCTGGGTCTCAATCACGGGCAACGCGGTCAGCGAACCGCCTCCGCGCTCCTTGCTCATCTTCGAGGAGCGCTCGAGCAAACGCGAGTGGAGATAGAACACATCGCCCGGATACGCCTCGCGGCCCGGCGGACGGCGCAACAGAAGCGAAATCTCGCGATACGCCATGGCGTGCTTCGAGAGATCGTCGTACATCACCAGTGCGTGCTTGCCGTTGTCGCGGAAGTACTCGCCCATCGCCGTCGCGGCATAGGGCGCGAGATAAAGCATGGGCGCCGGCTCAGACGCAGATGCGGCCACGATGATCGTGTGTCCCATCGCGCCGTGCTCGGTGAGCGTCTGCACCACCTGCGCGATCGACGAACGCTTTTGCCCGATCGCGCAATAAATGCAGATCAGGTCGTTCTTGGCGTTGTTGATGATGGTGTCGAGCAGGACGGCAGTTTTGCCGGTTTGCCGATCGCCAATAATCAGCTCGCGCTGTCCGCGGCCGATGGGAATCATGGCATCGATGGCCTTGAGTCCGGTGGCCATCGGCTCACGTACGGGCTGGCGATCGATGATGCCGGGCGCAAGGCGCTCGACGGGCAGCGTCTCGGTGGCGGCAATCGGTCCCTTGTCGTCGATGGGCAAGCCCAGGGCGTTCACTACGCGGCCAATCATCGCCTCGCCGACCGGGACGGACAGAATCTTACCGGTGCGCTTGACCTCCTGGCCTTCCTTTAGCTCGGTGTAATCGCCGAGCACCACCGAGCCCACCTGGTCTTCTTCAAGCGAGAGTGCCAGGCCCGCAATGCCGTGCGGAAAGCTGAGCAGCTCGCCGGCCATCACCTTGTCGAGGCCGTGCAACCGCGCAATACCGTCGCCCAGCGAAGTAATGGTCCCGACTTCGTCTACCTGGACCTTCGCATCGTAGTTCGCGATCTGCTCGCGAAGAAGCTGTGTAATCTCGTCTGCTTTGATCTGCGCCATTTTCCAGTGAACAGTGATCAGTGATCAGTGGTCAGTTCTCCCCCACATCCTCTTGCCGATCTACTGCCTCCATTTTCCAGTGAACAGTGATCAGTGGTCAGTTCTCCGCCCACATGCTTTTGCCGATCTACTGCTTCCTTATTCATCCCTAAAAGCCAAGCAAATTCCAGTTCAATTGATTAGAGGTCAATGGTCAGCGGTCAGCGACTGTCGTGCGATTGCTGGTCTTCTCCAGAATCGCGTGAATCATCTTACCAACCTCGTGCGACAGACCTTCTGCCTCGTCAATCATTTTGGAATCCCCCATCTTCAACGCCCGTGCGATTTCTAGCTGGGTCTGCAGTTCGAAATTCGATCCACGGGCAAAACCAAGAAACTGTCGGAACTCACCGGTGCTTAATCTTCCCTGCCTTTCAGCAATATTGCTGGGGACCGAAACGGCCGAACGTCGAATCTGGCTGGCTAGGCCATACGTTTCATCCTTCGGGAATCCACGAGTCAGCCGGTAAATTGCGGTTGCCAATTCGATCGACCTCTGCCAAACAACCAATTCCCGAAACGATCGTGCCGCTACTTTACTTTCCACTTTGCACTTCACTTCCCAAGCCACTATCTGATCACGGACCACTCGTTAACGCATCGCGCAGTCGGTCCAGCCGACCGCGCACGCTGCCGTCATACACTGTCGATCCGATGCGCACCACCGTGCCGCCCAGAATCGACTTGTCGAGTTTGAAGGTGGCGTCGATCTTCGCTCCAGCCAGCTTTGCCACCTCGGCAGAGAGCGCGTCCCGCTCGTCCTTCCCGAGCTCGCGTGCCGTCACGATCTCCGCGGGGCGAATTCCCTGCTGTTCCTGCAATATCCTGCGCCAATCGGCGGCCACTTCCTTCACGTTCCCGATGCGATTGTTGTCGATGAGCACGGCAATCAGGTTGCGCAGCTGCTTTTGAAGCCCAAGTTTCGCATTCAGCTTGTCCAGAATCCCGACTTTCTGCGCCGCGGGAATCGATGGATTTTCAAAAAACGTGCGCAGCTCGGAGCTGCCGTCCCAGGTGGCCAGAAAATCCGCGAACTGGCGATCCAATGCGGCTGTGTCGAGCTTCAAATCCGCGGCCACATCGGCAAAGGCCTGCGCGTATCGGGCGACAAATGCGGGCATCTAGTTCCTGCCTCCCTTGCCTGTGCTATCGCCTGCCGCTCCAGCCACAAACTCGGCAATCAACGCGCGATCGGTCTCCGGAGTCAGCGTAATCTGCTTCTCGGCATGGCCGATGGCAAGATCCGCGGCAAAGCTGCGCAACGCGCGTTTGGCCTGCGTCGCCGCTACGCCAATCTCCTGCTCGGCGGCGGCTACAACGCGCGCGCTTTCTTCGCCGATCGACGCCTTGATGCGCTTCTCGTCTTCCAGGATCTCCTGCTCGACCTGTGCGGTCAGCTTCTTGATTTCCTCGCCCAGTCCAGCCAACTGGGCCTCGACCGCGCTCAGCCGCGCCTGTGCGTCGGCAGTCGCTTTGCGCGCATCGGTCAAATCGTGGCTCAGGGTTTGCGAGCGCTTGCGAAGGATCTTCGGCATGGCCTTAGAGAGCGGAATCGCAATGGCAAAAAAGATAATCGCGAAGTTAATCCCCAGCATCAGGTACATCGCCGTATCGAGGTTCAGATGCAGCATGCGCGCCGTGGCCTTCACCACCGGCGAATGCAGCAGCGCGGCATCTCCCTGTTCGTCATCGGCCTCGCTGGGCTTCTCACCTTGCATGGCACGCTGATCCGTATTCAGCGTCGAAGCCGTCGCAGATTGCCCGGATGCCGTCGGCGTGTTCTGCTGCGCCGCCACGCGACACGGAGCAAACACCGCCGCCGAAACAGCCATCAGCAGAGCGAGCCCGAAAACTCCAAAACCGAATCTCAACTTCGAACCAGAAGAATTCAACGGGAACCCCCGGCAGCGGCGGGCAGAACGGCGCGGACGGCCCGGCCGGCAAGATCGGCAACGGCGGATTCAAGCACAGTCCGTGCGGCTGCGACCTCCGCCTCCAATTCACCCTTGGCTTCGCGCACTTTTTGGCTAGCTGCCTGCCGCGCGGTCTCCAGCGCCGTATCGCGATCGGCGTTCCACTGCTTCACCCGCTGTTCGCGCCGCTTGTAGGCTTCGGCGCGCGCTTGCCGCAGGCTTTCGGCATATTCCTGCGCCTTGGCCTCGGCCGAAGCCACAGCCTGGCGGGCATCTTCAATCGCGCCTTCCGTCAGCGCCCTGCGCCTGGCCAAAACGGCCGTCAACGGACCCTGCACGAGAAATTGATATGCGATAACCAGAACAATGAAGAGCAGAGCCGTCGGAATCGAGCCCAGCAGAAGGTCTCCGAGTTGTTGAACGATGTCTTGCATACCTCAACTGATCTACTGCGCATGTTCCGAGGAGATTTTAAGAAGGTGGAACTCTCTTTTGTATCAAGCGAAAACCCTCGCGGTCAATGCGTAGGTGTCGCCCAACATAGATCACTGTGACTGCGGTCACGAACCGGAGATTTTCCTGCAAAATAAGGCTTGCTTTTGCCTGAAACCGTCCTACACTTAAGTTACCACCTAGACCCGGACCAGGGTCCAGCGGGCTGCCGGTTTCGGGAAATCCTTCCACTCCCGATACCGGACGCCCGCTTCTTAATTTGGCGAAGATTCGGGGGCCGACCGTGGGCGGCCAGTCATTCGCGAGAAGCGGCTACCAGATCATCTTGTAGACGTTGCCCTTACTGTCAATGGCAACGCCTCGGTTGCCGAGAAGCTCCGCCTGAAGCACAGTTCCGTGGCTTCCCGTCATGGTTGCCTGCGCTACGCTTGTTCCAAGCAGATGGGCTACAAAGAAGCCCTGTCCGTAGACGGCATCCCATGCAAAGGCCAGATTCGGTTGTGGAGGAAGACTGGCGGCGGTTCCAAGCGTCTTTTGGTTGACCGATGTTTCTGAAACATTGATCCAGTTTCCCTGGAACGTTTCTCCGTTCCCCAAGACCGCAGTAATTGGGGGAACCTTGGGTTTGCCACTTCCTCTGCCTACAATCACGAAATTGCCTTTGATTGTCAGTTGATAAACTACGGGCGGCGCCAAAGCCGCCGCAGGTCCTTGGACGGGGTACATGCTGACATTGGTGGTGTAGGAGCATCCAGAGGCAAGGAAGACGCACAGCAAGAGAAGAGTGAGAACGTGCTTCGCGCTCATTAGTAGGGTTCCTCTGGTGAGGTAGACGCCGCAATGGGCAAGAAAGTTTGTGCGTTTTGTCGGGTTACAAGCGTTCTTCGATCGGAATCCAGTGCGAAGGATACACGGGGCCGATGTACTCGGCGCGGGGGCGGATGAGCCGGTTGTCGTCGAGCTGCTCGATGACGTGGGCGGCCCACCCGGAGATGCGGCTCAGAGCGAAGATCGGCGTGTAGAGATCGATGTCGATGCCGAGGGTGGCGTAAGTCGATGCGGAGTAGAAATCGACGTTGGCGTTGAGTTTCTTTTCCTTGTTGATGTAGAGCTCGATGGCGCGCGACATCTCGTACCACTTGGGATTTCCTGAGTCTTTGCCGAGTTGCTCGCTCATCTTGCGCAGGTGCGTGGCGCGCGGATCTTCCGTTTTGTAAACGCGGTGGCCGAAGCCGGAGATCTTTTGCCGTGCGGCCAGTATCCCTTTCACGTACTCCACCGGGTCGGCGCCTTCCTTGTCGATGGTCAGGAGCAGACGCATAACGCCTTCGTTTGCGCCGCCGTGCAGCGGCCCCTTCAGCGCGCCGATGGCGCCGGTGATGGCGGAATGAATGTCGGAGAGCGTAGCGGCAATGACGCGGGCGGCAAAGGTGGAGGCGTTTAGCTCATGGTCGGCGTGGAGGACGAGGGCAATGTCCAGGGTTCGCGTGGCGGTTTCCGAAGGCTTTTCGCCGTTGAGCATCCAAAGGAAGTTGCCGGCATGGGAGAGCGAGCGGTCGGGGGGAATAATTTCTTTGCCTTTACGGATGCGATCGTAAATGGCGATGAGCATGGCGATCTGCGCGGTGAGTTTGAACGCCTTGCGCACGTTAGCGTCGTGCGAGTTATCCTTTTCGTCGGCATCGTAAAAGCTCAATGCCGACACGGCAGTTCGCAGCACCTCCATGGGCGTGGCAGAGGTGGGAAAGCTTTTGAGCATGTCGATCACGCGCTGATCGATGGAGCGGGCGAGGGCTAACTGCGTGCAAAACTCGCGCAGGGCAAGCTCATTGGGAAGCATGCCGTTCCAGAGCAGGTAGGTGGTCTCCTCGAAGGTCGAGTGCTCGGCCAACTCGTGAATGTCGATGCCGCGGTAGGAGAGAATCCCCGCATCTCCGTCGATCCAGCAAATACCGGAGTTCGCGGCTACAACTCCCTCAAGACCCTTTCCTGCGACAGCGGTCGACATATGTCTGGCATCTCCTGTTCTTCAATTCGGCTTGGCCGTGGCGATGGAACTTCGGCGCGCTCGACGGCGGCCGGCGCCAAAAAGTGCAGTAAAGATGTTTATAGCTTAGCTGTTCTGTCGCTGTCACGAAAGGTGGTAAGAAAAGCAGGGACTGAGGAACTCGCGGGATCGAGGAGTGTGGGACTGCGCGGTCGCGCTGGTAACGGGAAGTCAGCGCAAGGGCATCCAGGCAATATATTCTGTATTTCGCCGTAGTGCGGGAGGGTTTTGCCGGCCTGAAACGAGAGATGGCCCTCCCAGGCACAGCGGCGGAATGATCGCCGGCTCCCGAAAGGGAACGCCGCGATTGGTTTCAAGAACGGCGTCTAACCGGCAAGGACGCCCACTCCCTCCCGCCCGGAGCGGCCCGGTTCCAAAGAGCCTTCCGGAGCACGAAAGGTAGAAAGATGCTTGAAAGTACCGAAACGAGCAGTACTACGAATGACGCCCCACGCACGTACTCCGGCGCGTTCTTAGCCGCGGTCGCGATTGCGCTGCTGGCCGCGATTGGCGGGCTGATCTGGTGCACAACACTGAGCAGCCGCTTGAGTACCCAGCAAACCGAACTGGCGGAAGCGCGGCAGCAGAATGCCAGGATGGGCGCGGATCTGCGCGAAACCGAAGCCCGGTTGCAGGTGGCGACCGACGAGTTAGGCAAAGAGAATGGCATCACCCAAAAGGAACTCGACCAGCGCGCCCAGGCCATCATCCAGCGCGAGCAGGCCGACAGCAAGAGGCTTGAGAACGAGCAGGCGCAGACCGCGCAGCAGGTCAGCTCGGTATCGAACGCCGTTTCAAACGTGAAAACCGACGTGGGCGGCGTAAGGACCGATCTGACCAAGACCCAGGGCGACCTGGCCACCACAATGAGCCAGTTGCAGAGCGTGCGTGGCGACCTGAGCAGCACCAACAGCGTGATTGCCCGCAACCACGATGAGCTGGTGACGCTGGAGCACAGAGGCGATCGCAACTTTTACGAGTTCACCCTGACCAAGGGGCAAAGAAAGCCCGTGGGCACGGTGAGCCTGGAGCTCAAGAAGACCGACGCCAAGCGCAGCCGGTTCACCCTCGATATCTACGCCGATGACCGGACCTACGAGAAGAAGGACCGCAATGTGAATGAGCCGATGCAGTTCTACACCGGCAAAGATCCGGCGCTGTTCGAAGTGGTGGTGAACTCCATCAACTCCAAGAACCAGATCACCGGCTATCTCTCGGCTCCGAAGGCCGCGCCGGTGCCGCCTACTGCTCAGTAATTGGCACGTGGGGCGTGATCGTGAGGGGCGCCTGATATTGGAAATAGAAGGTGTAATCGAAATTCTTACGGGCGTCCCACTGCTTTTGCGTCATCATGAAGGACGAAACGAAGTTGCCTTCGAGGGTCTGGCCAGGGGCGATGGTCGTGTTGATGGGCGAGATCCCGGCGAGGTGAGGCACCGGCAGATCCGGATACGCCACGAAGGTGCGGTCGTAATCGCTTTTGGTGGCGGCATAGCTCGAATGGATCCCATCGTCCAGCGTGGCGTTGGTAGTGACATTGCTCAAAAAGATCGGGTGATCGGTCTGGTTTTTTAGCCGAACCGTGGTGAAGACCATCACCTGATCGACGCCGTGTTGCGGAATGGGCGCCCCGCTGGCATCGAAGCCGGAAGTCACGGTGCTCTTGGGATGAACCCAGATGGCCGTAACCTGGCCGGTGGCGTAGGGCGGTTTCTGGCCGACAATCGCGTAGATTGCGATGATGGAGCTGACCACCATTACAGCAATCAGGACGGCGATCACCAACTGGCTGGTGCCTTTGGTCAGTTCCTCGCCGCGCCCGGCGTCGTCGAGTTCTTGCTCGTATTCCTGGTGAAGCAGGCTCATACGACCTCCGTTCCCATTGCGAACTTATCTTACGGCAAAACGCGACGGAGTGGGTAATGGCCTGGCTGTGTACAAAGCAGTCGATTCTGGCTACGGGCGTGGCCGCAGCCCGGCCAGAAAGGCCGCGGCATCGCGCGTGTTCAGGACGTCTTCGGCGGTCAGCCAGGCTCGCCGTAACTGTTTGACTCCAAAGTGCATCTTTCCCAGGTTGCGGCAGTCGTGCGAATCGGACGAGATCACGATCCTGCAGCCTAGCTCTTTGGCCAGGCGCAGGTCGCGATCGCAAAGGTCAAGCCGCTCGGGCGCAGCGTTGTGTTCCATGGCGACTCCGAGCTCGGCTGCACGTTTGAGCACCGCGGCCATGTCCATTGCAAAGGGCTCACGGCGAAGGAGCAGGCGGCCGGTGGGATGGCCGAGAATGCGCACGTATGGATTCTCAATGGCACGCAGCACGCGCGCCGTCATCTCCTCGCGGCTTTGCTCAAAGCGGCTGTGAACGCTGGCTATGACTACGTCCATTTGCGCGAGCACTTCATCGTCGAGGTCGAGCGCGCCATCGGCGAGGATGTCGACCTCGATGCCGGTGAACACGCGAATGCGGCCACCCATCTCGCGATCGACCGCACGCACCTGCGTAATTTGTTCGAGCGCCCGCTTTTCGTCGAGGCCGTTGGTCATGGCCAGATTCTTGGAGTGGTCGGTGATGGCGATGTACTGGTAGCCGCAGGCCAGCGCTGCTTCGGCCATCTCGCGGATCGAGTCGCGGCCGTCCGTCGCCGAGGTATGCATGTGCACGTCGCCGCGCACGGCCTCCGGCCCTATAAGTCTTGGAAGCGATTTGTGGGTGGCCAGGTCAATCTCGCCCAGGTTCTCGCGCATCTCCGGCGGGATCCAGTCCATGCCCAGTGCGGCGTAGATCTCTTCCTCGGTAGCCGCCGCAACAGTCGAGCCATCGTCGAGCCGGGCAAGCGCCCACTCGCTCAGGGTGTAGCCCATCTTGAGCGCCCGCTGCCGCAGCGCGACGTTGTGCCCCTTGGAACCGGTGAAATATTGCAGCGCCGCGCCATAGGAGGCCGCGGGCAGCAGACGCACATCCACCTGCAAGCCCTCGTGGACGTGAAAGCTGACCTTGTTTTCGCCTTTGGCGATGATGTCATGCATGCCAGGGTAGGCGGCGACATGTTCGACGGCCGCTGCTGTGCGCCCCGGTTCACACGCGGAGCCGGTCACCAGCAGGTCGAGATCGCCCACCGTTTCCCGTCCGCGCCGTAGCGAGCCGGCTGGCGTAACCTTGTCGATGCCGTCGAGCTTAAGCAGCCACGCCGTAATGCGCGCCGCCTCGTCACTGGCCAGATCGATCCGGAACCGTCCCGAACTGCGGCGAAAATCCTCAATGCCCTTGCGCAGTTTTTCAATCTGTTTGGCACCCATGCGAGGGAGGCCTTTGAGACGGTCGGCTTCGATGGCCTGGGCAAGCTGGTCGATACTGCCGATTTTGGCCGCATCCCAAAGCAGTGCGACGGTCTTGGAGCCCATGCCCGGCAGTTTGAGCAATTCCAGAACACCTGCGCCGTATTTCGCCAGGAGCTGATCGCGTTGATCGAGAGAGCCGGTGGCCACGATGGCCTGAATCTTGGCGGCCATGCTCTTGCCGATGCCGTCGATCTCCATGAGCCGAGCGGCGTCGGCCGCAGCTTCGCTCAGGTCGACGGTCGTCTGCTCGGCAGCATCGGCCGCGACGCGGTAGCTGCGGACGCGAAAACTGTCGGCGCCGTCGATTTCGAGCAGGTCGGCAGTCTCGGCCAGCAGGCGAGCCATGGTTCGGTTATCCATGGAATGGCCCCCTCCGACTGCAGTATCGCAGAGAGAATTGCTTCTAAGGCGGCTCGTGGTGAACAGATGCCGTGCCTCACGCACACAGAAATGCGCACGATTGCTGAATGCCCGGATCACTGAATGATTGGCGATCCTAGCGAAGCCAGTTGTCTAATGAGTTTGTCCGGAGCGCGGCCACACTTCGCCTGTCCCGCGTGAAAGCGGTCTTGCGGGGAACTCGCGCCCTGTGGACGCCCCTCTTACGCGGCGTTGTGGGCAGCGTCCCTTAAGCGAATAACCGCATCCGCCTGGGGACCTTTCTGTCCTTCGACTATGTCGAATTCGACCTCATCACCCTCTTTGAGGGTTTTGTACCCGTCCAATTGAATTGCTGAGTAATGAACGAATACATCCGGCCCGTCGTCGCGTCCGATGAATCCGTAGCCCTTGGCGTTGTTGAACCACTTGACCTTACCCTTGTACTGAGCCACAAATTCCTGCCTTCCTTTGGTCCTTGCGATATCTTGCGGAAATACGATGGGTCGTTGTAGGGGAACACCCCACCGTACTCATTGAGACGCTCGAAACAAATGAAAGGTTGACTTAAATTTTCTGTTCCACAAGGTGATATACCTGTGCTTGCGCTTGGGAAGAAAGAACCGGGTGCAAAACCCGCCTTCAATTCCAAGGGGAAAGTTCGCTAAATCGTGTTAGTGTTTACCTCTGCGGTTCTGAAGACGCGCGTACAAGAGCACGCTGCTCAGGGTTTTTCCATCGAGAATGGCGCCTTTCTCGATCATTTTCAAAACCTCGGAAAGCTTTACCAGCCGCAACTCGATCTCCTCGTCTTCTTCGGGGCTTGCGTCGCCCGGCTCCAGCCCTTCGGCGAGGAAAACCTTCATTGACTCGCCAAGAAAGCCTGGGCTGGCGTAATACTCTACCAGCGGACGCCATTTCTTCGCCCGGTAACCGGTCTCCTCGGCCAGTTCGCGCTTGGCTCCCTCGAGCGGGGCTTCGCCCGCGTCAATCTTTCCCGCAGGCAGCTCCCACAGGAACTGATTGGCCGCATGCCGGTACTGTCGCTCCATCACGATCCATGGATCCCGCTTGTTTTGGGAGCTATCGACCGCCAGAATCACAACGCTGCCGTTGTGGCGGATCACGTCGCGCTCGTTGGTGCGGCCGCCGGGCTCAACGATCTTGTCGTGATGCACTCGAAAGAGCGGCCCATCGTAGACCACCACCGAACTGAGCACGGTAGCGCGCTCGATTTTTCCTCTCTTCGGAGTCGCTTTTTGCTTTGCGGTCCCGGCCTTCGTCGCTCTTCCCGTGGTTTTGCTCGGCATTTTCAATCCCTTCTCAGCTGCGTGCGCGCAGTGCGCTGGTTTCAAGTCGAGTATACCCATTGGAGTCGCGGCCTCATCCCGGTTCTGCATCGCTCGGGGTCGCCGTGGCATCCTTAACTCAACAGCAAATCAGGGCGTAGCGCGAGCGCTTTTGCGCGTCTTCAACAAAAACGAGTCCAACCAAATCGAGCCGCAAGTGAACGAAACGACGACCACAGAATGCTACCCCGTATCCGCGATGCCGGGCCAAAGCCGACTGTTTCTGGATTTTTGCTCCCAGGCATTCCGTGCCTTTTTGCCTTTGGACGAAATTGTTGGAGAACGACTGCCATTGCCCGCGCACTGGCCGGAACTGGTCCGTCTCCTCGCCGCGCAGAATCCATCGCCGGCCGCGGCGGCTTCGCTTGCTGCACTTGAACAAGGCGCAGGAACCATCCTCACGGGGCAGCAGGTGGGATTGTTTGGGGGGCCGCTCTACACGCCCTTTAAAGCTGCGACGGCCATTGCCCGCGCTCGGAAAAGTACTGCGTACGGCAGCCCTTTGGTCGGTATTTTCTGGCTTGCTTCGGAAGACCACGATTTTGCCGAGATCAACCAGGTGACCTTCCCCGAGGCCCGCGAGTTAGCGACGCTGACCTACCACGCCAAGCCTGCGCATCCCGTTCCAGCCGGCAGCATCGTGTTCGACGAGTCGATTGCACCGCTTGCCGAGCGCGCAGCCGAACTTCTCGGTGCCTCCGACGCAACTGATGAACTCGTCGCGGCCTACAAGCCTGGCCGTACCTTTGCCGAGGCTTTCCGGAAGTTTTACGCCAGCGTCTTTGCAGCGCAGGGCCTGCTGATTGTCGATGCCGGGGCCCGGGAGTTTCACCGGCTGGGTGCACCGGTGCTGCGCACGGCCATAGAGCGCGCCGACGAGTTTCATGCGGCGCTGGTCGAGCGCAGCCAGGCTCTCGAAGCTGCGGGCTATCACGCTCAGGTCGTGGTTGCCCCGCAATCGAGCCTGCTGTTTTTGATCGATGACAAATCCGGCGCGCGGCTTGCCCTCAAGCGCATCGAGCCTTCTGCCAGCGAGCCAGGGGGCCTCTGGCTCGCCGCGGCTCCTGAGGGAAACCGGCGCTTTTCCACGGCTGACCTGCTCGGCATTCTCGATGCCGAGCCCGAGCGCATCTCGCCGGCAGCGCTGCTGCGGCCCGTCTTTCAGGATTTTCTCTTCGCCACCACGGTCCAGGTGGGCGGGCCCGCGGAGATTGCCTATCTCGCCCAATCCACCGTTCTCTTCGAGCGCATTCTCGGCCGCCAGACGCCGCCTATGGCGCGTTTCTCGGCCACACTCATCGAGCCGCAGATTGCTGAGTTGCTGCGGCGTCACGACCTCACGCTCGAACAGGTGTTTAGCGAAGAGAGCGCGGCCAATCTGGCACTGAGGCTCGCCGCGCGCGCCATGCCGATCGAGACAAAGCAAAGATTGGCCGCAGTGGGCAATGCCGTCGATACCGAACTCGATCTGTTGGTGGGCTGGATGCAATCCCAGGACAAAGGGCTGGGCCAATCAGCCGAGACCGCGGCAGGCAAGATGCGTTACCAAATGAACCGAATGCGCACCCTGGCCGCAAACTTCCAGTTGCAGAAGGAAGCCTCGCTCACGCGCCACGCCAACTCGATCTTCAACGCGCTGTACCCCGGCGGAGTGCTCCAGGAGCGCGTGCATGGCGCGGCGTACTATTTTGCGCGCTACGGATTAGAACTGGCGGAGATGCTGTGTGCGCAGGCATCCGAGTGTGCGGGGCATTCAGCGATCTGGCTGTGAACATGCTATATCAATTGCTCGCAATAAATGCTTTACCTCTTTTCCTCTCTGGCATAGCTTGGTGGATTCGGCAGAGAGATTCCGGACGACTGCTCGGTAAAAGATGGGCGGCATTCCTGATCGCAATCGTTGCTAACACGATTAGCTCTGGCTCGTTGCTGATCTTCCTACTGTGGCTATTCATTGGCGCGGGGCACCCCTTTGGGGGCGTAATAGAGGACAGACTATTCCTCTCAATGATTGGCTTGGGACTGCTTAGTGCGGGCCTAGCCGTTTGCGGCAACGGTTTATCGCGTGGCGTGCTCGTGGCAAATGGATTCTTCGTTGCCATCGAATGGTGGCTGCTCGCAGCAATCGGGCTCTGAACCGCATCAATCGCGCCAAACCAATAGCGCGGGGTGCCTTGACTACTTCGCGCTGAGGTCTGACCTTTGCCTTTATAATCCTCGCGAAAGCAGTTCGAGGTTTTTCATGAAGCTGATTTTCGCGATTTTCTTGTTGGCGGCGTTGGCTTTTTCTGCCCAGGCACAAACAGACTCCTGCGCCACGCCAGGCACGAACAACGCTTTTCTCGGCATTGAAACCATCCGGCTGTGGCCCGGACCTGCGCCTGAAGCCAAGGGCGCAACCTGCTTCGATATTCCTGCGCTCACCATCTTCGAGCCGCGCCATGGGACGGCGAACGGATCGGCTGTGATCATCTTTCCCGGCGGCTCCTACGCGATTCTCGCCGCGGATCTCGAAGGCCGCGAAGTTGCCAACTGGTTCACCGCGCGTGGCTTCCGCGCCTTCATCCTGAGCTACCGTCTCACCTCGCACGGGTACGTGCTCCCCGTTCCCCTGCTCGACGCACGCCGCGCCATCCAGACGGTTCGCGCCCGTGCAATGGACTATCACATCGATCCCAATCGCATTGTGGTCATCGGCTTCTCGGCGGGCGGCCATCTGGCGGCACTCGCGGGAACGCAGTTTGTGCCCGGCGATCCCGACGCCGTCGATGCCATCGAGCGGGTCTCCAGCCGTCCGGATTTTCTGGTTCTGGGCTACCCGTGGATCGGAGCCATTTCGAGCGACACTTCGCATCTGAGCTATTGCAAGTTGTTCAACCTGATGGACCAGTGCGAGGCGCTGCGCGCGGCATACTCTCCGGATCTTTTTGTCACGAAAGAGACGCCACCGACGTTCATCTATCACACGTTCACTGACCAAACAGTGCCGGTGGAACAGAGCCTGCGCTTTTACGACGCACTGGCGAAAGCCGGCGTGCCGTCGGAGATTCACATTTTCGCTAACGGTCCGCATGGCACCGGCCTGGGCAGGGGAGATGCGGCGCTCGACCAGTGGCCGGCGCTGCTGGAGACGTGGCTGCGCGCACAGGGATTGCTGACGTGGGGTAAAGAGGCGGGTGGTCGATAGGGCCCCCGGCTTCAGGGCCGTACGGTCCACGCGCACAAGCCGCGATCGTCCTTACCCGGTTCTGCAAATGCGAAGGGCTTACCGCTCAACAGTTACCCTCCTTACGACGTCTATCCCAGTAGAGGCAATCGAATATGCACAGCCGTTTTGCGCTCGTTTCCGGTTTGCTTACCCTCTGTTTCCTTGTGCCGAGCCCTGTGCACGCTCAGCGGCTCTATCCCATCCAGGGCCCAGCAGCCGCCCAGACACCACCGCCCAGCTTTACCGCCAAACTGACGAAATATCTCGGAACCTCAGGACAAGTGACCCTTACACGGGCAGGCGAAATCTTTCAGGGCACGTGGAACACGGTGACCCTCACGTTTGCGAATTTCAAAACCGCCGGCGATCCTTCGGGCTTTCCTCCGCAGCCCAACCTCGCCTTCGCCTGGGATCTCGTCTACGGGCAGGGGTACTTTCTGGCGCACATTCTTGGCAGCCAGTCGATCGGCCAGGCCACCGCGACCGACGGCAACGGAACCGTCCTGCAAATTGAATTTCAGAAGCAGAGGCTCGGCGACCCCGTCGATAACATCTTCGGCGTAGCCGTTGACAACAAGGGCAACATCTACAAAGTGGTGCTGTAAAAAAGCGCAGCTCTTACTCATCCGCGCGCATGCGACCCATCATCCAATCGATTGCCTCGGCCTCGTCCTCAATCACGAGGCGAACCGGGACGGTCCCGAGCGGAAGCGACAGGGGAATCGATGCAGCCATCGCATCGAGACGCACGCGATCTTTTTCTGTCGTCACCAGCGCCGCTGCATTCGCCTTCCGCGCCGCGGCCACGATGCGCTCGAGATCGCGGGGAGTGTAGCCATGGTGATCGGGGAACGCAAACCGCCCCGCCAGGCGCAGGCCCGCCCGCTCAAGCCCCACGAAGAATTGCTCCGGCCGCGCAATTCCGCAAAACGCAAACACGGGTCCATCGATTTGCGGAACATCCATCCGCCGTCGCAGCCGCCAGATGGTTTTCTCCCAACCTTGAGACCTGATCCAATCCGCAACTTCAGGCTCGTCTAGTGGCGTGGCAATCACATCTGACCGCTCTGCCGCACGCAGTGCCTCGCGCAGATTACCAGCCGGGAGCAAATGATCGCGAAGATCGGCGCCACTCAATAGCAAAATGTCCAAATCGCGATGGAGTTGCCGATGCTGAAATCCATCGTCGAGCAGATGAACTCTAAAATCTTGACTCGCCGTCTCGTCCGCCGCGGCGGACTGACTCGTGCGTTCCGCCAGGAGCCCCGCTTCATACCGCTCGGCCGCCACATACACCGGAACTTCGGCCTCGCGCGCAATCACCAGCGGTTCGTCGCCAAAGTCCTCGGCTGTCCCGTCACGTTCGACCAAAAGTGGAACCGCGGAGCGGCGGCCGTAGCCACGCGAAAGCACGTCCACGTGCGCGCCGCGCGCCGCGAGCGCCTTGGCGAGTGCAATCGTCAGCGGCGTCTTCCCCGCTCCGCCCGCCGACAGGTTCCCAATGCTCACCACAGGCCAGCGCAGCCGGCGGACCGTCTTCAATCCTGTACGCAGCTGCACTTCGCGCAGGCCCAGCGCCAGCCGGTAGGCCGGCACCAGCGGCCACAGCAGCGGACGTGCCGCGCGCGTCACGATCTGCTCTCCTCGCCGGCCTGGCGAGCCAGCAATTCGCGAATTGCCGCACCACACCGTTCCGTCGCGCCTGCCTGCCGTTCAAATACTTCCCTCGCCCGCGCGCCCATCGCCTCCGCCGCCGGCCGGTTGCACAGCAATTCGATCAGCACCGCAGCCAAATCCTCTGTTGCGGCAACGCGCAGCGCATCGTGCTCGCGCAGGCTCGCGGTGATAGCAGCAAAGTTGGCATAGTGCGGGCCCATCACGATGGACACGCCAAACTGCGCCGGTTCCAGCGGATTGTGTCCTCCTGCGGGAACCAGGCTGCCGCCGACGAACGCAACGCTGGCCAGCGAGTAGACTGACGCTAGTTCGCCAATGGTGTCCAGCAGCACGATCTCGCCGGGTCTGAGTGCTTCATCCGGCCGTGCATTCCACGCAGACCGGCGCGTCCAGCCATGACCCGATCTCTCGAGCAGCGCCGCCACCGCCGCGAATCTCTCAGGATGTCGCGGCGCAATCACCATCGCCAGTTGCGGATCGACGGTTAAGAGTTGGGGCCACGCTTCCAGCAGTGCCGCTTCCTCACCCTCCAACGTGCTGCCCGCAACCACCAGCCGCAAACCCGGCGACGCCTTCTTCAAGTGCCGCGTCGCCTCGGCCTCTTCCGCCGCGCGCACGTCGAATTTGAGATTTCCCGTCACCGCAACTCGCGCCGGGTCGCAGCCAATCGCAAGCAACCGCTCGGCGTCAACTTCGCTCTGCGCCATCACGCGGCTAAGTCGGTTCAAGAACGGCGCCCACCAGCGGCGCAATCTTCTGTAGCGCGGCCACGAGCGATCGGAGATGCGCGCGTTCACCACCGCCACGGGAATCCCGAAGCGGTAACAGTCATCGAGCAGATTCGGCCAGAACTCCGTCTCCGCCAGCACCAGCAACCGCGGTTTGAGAGCGCGCAGATACGCGCGCACCGCCCAGGGCAGATCGAGCGGGCAATAAAAGACGCGATCCGCTCCGAAGCGCTCGCGGGCCAACGCCTGCCCTGTGCCCGTGGTCGTCGAAACTGCCACAAAAAAATCCGGCAGCGCCGCATCCAGCGTCTTCACCAGCTGCGTGACGGCCAGCACCTCGCCCACGCTCACCGCATGCACCCAGATCAGCGGCCGTCGGGCAGCATCGGCCCTTGATAGGAGCCTCTCCGGGACGCGCCCCAGCCGCTCCCGCAAGCCCTCGCGGTACTTCTCGGTGGTCGCCATCCGCCAAAGCCACCACGGAGCTCCGATCACGAGTGCCGCAAGCAGGGCCAGGTTATAGAAAAACAGGATCATGTGTAACCGAATCGCGCTCAGGCCGGTCTAATCCTAGAGCGTCACATCCTACTTCATGGGTTGAATCACCCTAGAATGATACAGTCGAGCACGATGAGAATTTTGCGTGGACTTCCGCTTTTGGCGATTTGGCTGGCGGTGACCGGCTTTGCCGCCGACCACGCGCCGCCCGCGGTGCAGCCGGCCACTACGTTTCCCGCAGTGGAAATTCACGCGGACGAGCACGTGGCCATCGCGATCGAGCCCTACGACACCAAAGAGAAGGAATCCATTTTCCGCTTCGACTACGCCGCCTACGAAGTATTGCCTGTGCGCCTGATCGTCACCAATCTTGGCGACAAACCCATCTCTCTGCGGGATGCGCGCATTCTTTTCGAGACCGCCAACGGCGAACGCATCCAGGCCGCCGAGCCCGAAGATGTGGAGCGGATGATGACAAGCGCGAACCGCCGGGGTAAAACCATTCCCCTGCCTGCGCCGCTGCCGTCCATCCACATGAAGCCCAAGGATATCCACGCGCTTGTGGAGCAGGACTTCGATACCTTCGAGTACTCCGCGCTCGCCGTCGAGCCGCACACCACGCGCGCCGGTTTCCTGTTTTACGACGTGACGGGACTGAGCCATCCGCTGGTTGGCGCCAGGCTCTATGTGCGGTCTATCCGCGACTCCGCGGGCAACGAGCTCTTCTACTTTGAGATTCCCTTCGAGAAATACCTGCAGTCGAAATCGAACCAGATGAACTAAGCGCGCGTGCAGCGGAGCCGGACGGCTATTCGTAGTAGGTGGCCGTCGTGGTGTCGGTCTCCCAGATCGTGCAGTCTTTCACGCGCACGCGGCCCGCGGTCACATCGGCAAGGTGCCGGTTGGTTTCGTCGTAGAAATACCTGGCAAGGTTTTCGGCCGAAGGGTTCAGCACGGTGAACGGCTCCAGATCGTTCAACATCTGATGGTCGATGCGCTCGACTACCGGCCGCAGCACCTGCTTCAGCAACTTGAAATCGAGCAGCAGCCCCGCTTGATCGAGTTCGGCGCCAGCCAGCGTCACGCGGACACGGTAGTTA
This sequence comes from Occallatibacter sp., assembly GCA_049592335.1. GTDB lineage: Bacteria > Acidobacteriota > Terriglobia > Terriglobales > Acidobacteriaceae > Telmatobacter. The sequence continues at coordinate 1,987 of JBAWFY010000184.1, read as the reverse complement.
TGGCCGTGCGGGTTCTCGCACTTGCCTTTGTAATTGCGTAAATAGTGACCGGAGGAAAAATCCGCCTCCACGGTGACTTCATACATTCTCTCGGGCTCAATCCTGCGCGGGCATGGGCCCGCACACCTCTATTTTAACGAGCGAGCCATGCGAATGCGCGTGCAGCGCACGCGAGGCCGTCCACCGCGGCGCGGACTCAATCGCTGCTTTATCGTCCGCGGCGCTTTTGCCGCGCCGCTCGGCGCGCTTCTTCGCTACGCCGGTCAACCTGTTCGAAAAGATTGCTCATCACGCCGATCAGCGCAGATCCGAGCGCCGCGAGAAGCAGAATCAACGCCACTGTGCGCCAAAGTGTGCCGTTGGCCGGCAATCCGGGCTGGAAACTCGAAGGCGCAAGAGCCATGCCGCCCGAGACGAGCGCAAAAAAACCGAGAGTGGCGGCAAGAACGTAGAAGTTCCGAGACATGGGCGTAGGCGCGGCGTCAAACACTGCGGCCTGTTGCGATTTTACGGCCCCAAGAGTCAGCCGGAAAGCTCAGACGAATCGATCACGGAAACACCCGCTCCCGCAAGTTGCGTATCCATCGCTGCCGCAGAGCCGTCGAGATCGATCGCTCGGCATGCGTCGCGCAAAACCACGGCCGGAAACTCCAGCCTTCGCGCGTCGAGCGCCGAATAACCCACGCAATAGTCGTAGGCAAGCCCGGCAAAGAATATACGGGTAAGCTCCCGCTCACGCAGATAACCGCCCAGACCGGTGGGCGTCGTGCGATCATTCTCGAAAAACGCCGAATATGAATCGATCTCCGGCCGAAATCCCTTGCGCAGGATCAATTCAGCCTGCGGCAGATGGAGCGCGGGATGAAAATCGGCGCCAGCTGTCCCCTGCACGCAATGCGGCGGCCACAACGTCTGCGCGCCATAAACAAGCTCGATGGTCTCGAATGGTTTTTTGCCCGGATGAGAAGTTGCGAACGACGTGTGATTGGCCGGATGCCAATCCTGCGTAAGCACTACATGCCGAAAGCGCGGCGCGATGCGGAGGATCGGCTCAATCACTTCTTCGCCATATGGCACGGCCAGAGCGCCACCGGGACAGAAGTCATTTTGCACATCGATGACGATTAGAACGTTGTTGGCTTGAATTCGCATAAAAAAGATGAATCTTCTAGCTGAGAGACATTCGTCCTGCAGCCCCACAGTCACGCACTAACTCTCGTTCCCCCTCGTCGCTCCGAGCCGGCTGTCTGGCAGACCAAGCTTCTTCTTGATGGCCAGCAGGTCGGAGGCGTGTTCCTCGGAGATATGCGCGATCGGCGCACCCATTTGCGCTGCCAGCATGAGCGTCCAACAATAGGAGTCGAGCACCTCGACACACCATTCGGCATGCGTCACCGTGTCGGCCCAGCACACCACGCCGTGATTCGACAGGAGCACGGTGTTGTGCTGCTTCACGTACGGAAGAACTGTCTCGGCAAAGGCCTTGGTGCCCGGCGTTTCATAAGGCGAAAGCGCCACCTTGCCCACCACCACCTCGAATTCCGGCAGCACAAAATTGGGCGGCACACGTCCCGTAATCGCGTAGGCCGTTGCGTGGGGCGGATGGCAGTGCACCACCGCCATGGCTTCCGGCACGGCCTTATAAATCTCCAGGTGCAGCAGCAACTCGCTGGTTCGCGGTTTCGATCCGGCAATCTGTACGCCTTCCATGTCGGTCATTCCGATATCTTGCGTCGTCAGATCGTATTTGCTTACCAGGGTCGGCGTGCAGAGCACTGAGCCGGCCCCAACGCGATAGGAGATATTCCCTCCGTTGCCGTCCACGTACTGGCGCAGCCACAGCTTGCGGCCCACCGAGCAGATCTCGTTTTTGATGGCCTCGGCCTCGGGCGAATTAAAGAGACGTACATGGTTCTCGGTCGAGTCACCAGGTTGAGGAACCGAAGGCGCTGCCGGCGAGCGCCCGGCCGGATCGGCAGTTCTATCT
>JBAWFY010000183.1:0-3729 GCA_049592335.1 Occallatibacter sp. | reverse complement strand
GCTGCAACACGATCGAGAAATGGAGATGCTGCGCCGGATCCAGATCACCCACTGGCGTTGCCTGTCCATGCGAAACCGCGGGCCTCACGTGGCGATGCAAGGTTTGCAGCGGCTGTTGTGCTTGACTCGATGCAAGGCAGAGGCTCAATACCGCGCCTGCATAGATGCTGAAGCGGGCAGTCTTACGCATGGATTTCCCCGTTCTACGCAATCTTGCTTAGAGGGAGGACAAGATTGGGTAGCATTTTACCAAAATTGCTTTTAAGAACGAATGAAAGAGGAGATCAGAGAAGTATAGCTACATACGCTTCATGGCATGGATTGCACTATTTAGCCATTGTTTTGCTGCGGTCTTCATCGATCGAAGCGCGGCCAATCGGAAACTGAAACGTCACATGGACGGGCATTCCTTTGCCCTCGCTGAGAGCAACCTGGTTCCGGCTCCGCAAGGAGTATTGGCAAATGGGCATCGCGTAGACGTGCGGAGGGCAAATGGCTTGTCGCAAATGGTTCATGTGGTTTTGGTTAGGGCTGTGAGAGCTTTTTTATTTTTTATTGACACTCGTTTGCTTCAGAAGTAGACTCATCGCAGAGCGGTGGTTTCGCTCGAAGGACTTTTACCACCGGCTCCCGGCCGGCTTTTCTTGCGATGGCCTCTTCTCGAACGACCGTAGCGCCCCCGAGCGACCGCGTACGCCTGATCGTGGCGTCCTCTGTGATGCTCACGTTCATCTCCTTCTGGCGCGCGGCTGCCATCGTTCTCAACGACCTCGGATCATCGGCATTTTATGCCGGCGGCATCGCCGAACAGGCGGTGGGCGCGGCTGCGCCGTGGTTCATTCTCGGCATCATGCTGTTCAGTTTTGCCGTGCGCGCGGTGTACGTGGAGAGCTGCTCCATGTTCACGCGCGGCGGCGTGTACCGCGTGGTGAAGGAGGCGCTGGGCGGAGGGTTCGCCAAGCTAAGCGTCTCCGCGCTGATGTTCGACTACATTTTGACGGGGCCGATTTCGGGCGTGTCGGCGGGGCAATATATTACGGGGCTTTTGAATGAGCTGATGACCGTGGCTAACCAGAGCCACTGGCTGCCGCCGGCACTGATGACCGCCAACGGGCAGCCCTTCCAATTCGACATGAACTACACCTCCGCGGTGCTGGCGGCGGTGGTGACCATTTACTACTGGTGGGAGAACATCAAGGGCATCGAGGAGTCGAGCGACAAGGCGCTGCGGGTTATGCAGATCACCACGGTGATGGTGATTATTCTGCTGGCCTGGGGCTGTTATTCGGTTGTGATTCGCGGCTCTCATCTCCCGCCTTCTCCTATCCCTTCCCACTTACATTTCAGCAACGATGCACTCGGATTCCTGAAAGGCCGTGGATTGCCGATCCTGGGCCTGTTCGGAATTCTGATGGCGTTTGGGCACTCGATCCTGGCCATGTCCGGCGAGGAAAGCCTGGCGCAGGTGAATCGCGAGATCGAGCACCCGAAACTGAAGAACCTGAAACGCGCGGCGATCGTGATTGCGATCTACAGCTTGATTTTTACCGGCGGCGCCACGCTGCTGGCCTCCATGCTGATCCCCGACAAGCCGCGGGTGGAAGTGTATGCGGATAACCTGATCGCCGGACTTGCCATGTATATGGTGGGGCCGCTGATGTGGCGGATTCTGTTCCGCATTTTTGTGGTGCTGGTCGGGTTCCTGATTCTTTCGGGAGCGATCAATACGTCGATGATCGGCTCGACGGGCGTGCTGATGCGCGTGGCCGAAGACGGCGTGCTGACGGACTGGTTCCGCAAGCCGCACTCGCGGTTTGGAACGAGCTATCGCATCGTGAACATGGTGTTCATTTTGCAGATGGCGACGATCATCTTGAGCCGCGGCGACGTGATCATGCTGGGCGAGGCGTACGCGTTCGGCGTGATCTGGTCGTTCACGTTCAACAGCATGTCGATGCTGGTGCTGCGCTGGAAGTACAAGGGCGAGCGCGGATGGAAGGTTCCGCCCAATATCCGCATCGGCAAGACCGAGATTCCCGTTGGCCTAGTCTCGGTGTTCATGGTGCTGCTGGCGACGGCGACCGTGAATCTGTTTACGAAGTCGATTGCAACGGTGAGCGGAATTATTTTTGCAATCGCGTTCTTCATCATCTTTACGGTGTCGGAGCGCATTAATCAGCGGCGCCATGCCATTACCGCGAAGGAGATGAAGGATCACTTCCAACTGGAGCACCAGGATACGATCGATCGCGAGACGGTGGCGGTGCGGCCGGGCGGGATCATGGTGACCATGCGCGACATCGCGAATCCGCTGGCGCTGAAGTGGACGCTGGCGCGCACCAACACAGACGAGCGCGACGTGGTGGTGATCAGCGTGCGGCTGATGGGCGTGGGCGGACCGGAGTATCTGAGCGCGGAGGAGCAGAGCTTCAGCGAGCACGAGCAGATGGTGTTTACCAAGGCCGTGTCGATTGCGGAGAGTTTTGGCAAAAAGGTTTCTCTGCTGGTGGTGCCGGCGGCGGAGATTTTTCCCGCGCTGACGCAGACGGCGAGCTCGATCGAGGTGGAGTCGGTGGTTTCCGGCAGCTCGAGCACGCTGAGCGCGGAAGAACAGGCGTTTTATATGGGGCAGGCCTGGGAGGCATTACCCGAGCCGAAGCGGCAGTTCAACTTCTGCGTTGTGGCCCCCGATGGGGAAGTGAAGGTGTTTTATATTGGGCCGCATGCGCCCTCGCTGAGCCCGGAGGACGTGCAGCTGGTGCACCGGCTGTGGCTGAATATGCGCCGCGACCCCATGGCCGCGGACCTGCATCATAGCTACATCATCACGTACGCGCTGACGCGGCTGGCCGGACAGTATGCGCGGGAAAAGCAGGATATTCTGCGCGATCTGAAGAATTGCCGTGGACTGGCAGCGCCCACGTCCGTAAAACTGCCCGCGCCGGAGGCGAACGGCGCGACCGGCATTACGCCGTCGCCGCGGGCGGTTAAACAAAGTCGCGATCAGTGACGAACAGCGGTTAGTGGCCAGTAACTGCCGACCTTGCGACCACTGAACATACAATCCCGACAACAAAGAATGAGCCCGCGAGATCTTTACGCCGTGTAAACATCTCCTGGATTCCAGCGCTCGACTTTCACGCCTGGCTCGACTAATTTTCCTAGCTCGTCGGGAGTGCCTTTGAGCGGGGGGAAGGTGCCCCAGTGAATCGGCAGCACGACCTTGGGCGCGAGAAGGCGGCAGGCCAGCGCTGCCTCTTTCGGGCCCATGGTGTAGTGGCCACCGATGGGCAGCATCGCTACTGTGGGCTGGTGCAACTCGCGAATTAGCTGCATATCGCCGAAGACGCAGGTGTCGCCCGCGTGGTAGAGCACGGGACCGCCGGCAACCTCCAGCACAAATCCGCCGGCGATGCCGACGTAGTGGACACCCTTCTCATCCTGCGCGCCGGATGAATGGCGCGCGTCGACGAGAGTTGTAGCGACGTCTTCGAGTTGCACGGTGCCGCCGTGATTCATGCCGATGGTCTGGTCAACTCCCTTGCCGGCGATGAAATCGGCCAGCTCGTAGATGGCGACCACGGTGGACCCATGCTTTTTGGCCACGGGAGCGGCGTCGGAGATGTGGTCGCCGTGGCCGTGGGTCAGCAGGATGTAATGAATTTTTGCGGGAAGCTCGAAGCTCTTCGGGTATTTGGGATTGTTTGCGATGAAGGGATCGATGAGGAT